>NZ_JAGKRI010000157.1:0-15394 GCF_017939255.1 Aeromonas sp. Prich7-2 | reverse complement strand
AGAAGTTGCTTGAGGTACTGGGTTGCATTGATAATAGTCATGGCTTCGGGCGTGTCGGTTTTTTTTTGCGATTAAATCAGATCACAAACGAAGCCTTTTTTCTATCTATTTCAATTGGTTGTAGCTAAAGATCCTGTACATGATGCCAGTCTGCCATTTTGAACATTTGAAGACCGCAATACTAATACACCATCATCAGAAACATTTTTTGGGCTATATGTAAGACCAATCAAAGACTGGCCAATATCACCCAAGCAAACGACCCCCCAATCCTCCGGAATAACCCCCACTTCGGTCTGCTTATAGCCTGCCGGGATCGCCTTGCCTGCGGTCTCTTGCATTATCTGCTCTGCCATTATGCCCACTCCAGCCCCATGCTCTTCAGATGTGCGGCCACCTTGGCCTCCAGATCTGCGACCTGCAGGGTCAGTTGCGGCAGGGTAGCGCTATAGCGCTCCTCCAACTCTTTGACGCGGTTGGCCAGTTGCTGGGTGATGCGCTCAATCTCCGCCTCGATGGCGGCCTGCAAGCTGGCGCGCCACTTATCCTCCACCAGCAGTTGCTTAATCTCACTCTCCTGAAGCTTGGGGTAACGGGCAACCACAGCCCGATCCAGCGCCTCTTGCGCTTCTTTTACCGCCTTTTTAGCCTGACTTTCGGCTTCGAACAGCTTGATCGCGGTTTTTAGCGCCGCCTTTTCATCGGCATCGCTGGCTTGCTTGAGCCGCGCCTTCAGGCTGGCGGCGTTGATCTTGCCTGCGTCGTTGGCGGCGTCACTCAGCAGCCCCTCCTCGCCACTCTGCTCTTCCAGATAGCTCTCCAGATGTTGGCTGGCCTCATCCGCGGCGGCCTGCAAGGCGTCGATGGCGGCCTGCTCGTCGCTAAAGAAGCGGGCCACCAGCAGCGCCGGTGGCAGCAGCTCGGCCTTGTACTTGGCGCGGCCAAGCACCAGATCCGGCGTCTCTTTAAGCTTTTCGCCCTTGTCGACCTTAAGCTCGCGCAGCACCTTGCCCGCCGCCCAGCCATCCTGGCAGAGCACATAGACATCGTCCTGCATCACGGCATGCCAGTAATCCAGCAGCAGTTGGTAGATATCGTAGTTATCCAGCAGCGGCAGCGGCGCATAGGCGGCGAGCAGCGATTCGCTGATCTCCTCGATCAATGCCTTGGGCGATTCACCAGGCTTTATCTCCGCCAGGTGGCACTCGGTAAACCAGCGCGAGAAGGGTTCGAGTGAAGCAGAGGCAAAACGGACAAACTCGGGGTGCGCCAGTATGGTGCCCTTGACCTTGGCGGCCACCACCAGAGCATGGCTATAACCCGCATGGGCCGGGGCAAACAGATCGGCCCGCAGGGTCGGGAACACCTGCCAGTAAGCGCCCAGGGCGTCGATATCCCGATTGGGAATGCCACCTTTGAGGTGGGCGGCCAGATCGTGCAGATCTTCAGGCTCGCTGGCATCGATATAGCGCGGAATATTCAGGTTGTAGTCGTTGGCGGCGATCTCGGAGAGCGGCACGGCGCGGCTGTAACGGGGAATTACCTGCTCGCGGGTAAAGGTATCGACAATCTTGTGGATGTCCTGCTCGCGCAGCCGGTTCTTGTTGCCATCTTTGATAAAGCCTTTACTGGCATCGATCATAAACAGGCGCTGGCTGGTATAGCCGTTGGCCTGGATGGCGCGCTGGTGCGCCGTCTCTTTGTCGATGACGATGATGCAGGCCGGAATGCCGGTGCCGTAGAAGAGGTTGGCAGGCAGGCCGATGATGCCCTTGATAAAGCCCTGTTTGAGCAGATTCTCGCGGATGCGCGCCTCGGCATTGCCACGGAACAGCACGCCGTGGGGCAAGATCACCGCCCCCTTGCCACGGCTGTTGAGGCTCTTGATGATGTGCAGCAAGAAGGCGTAATCGCCGTTTTTCTCCGGCGGTACCCCCCAGACAAAGCGGCCAAACTCATCGTGCTCAGCATCCAGGCCGCTGGTCCAGTTCTTGTTGGAAAAGGGCGGGTTGGCGACGGCAAAGTCGAAGCACTTGAGCTGGTTGTTGCCCTCCTTCCACTGGGGCGCGGCCAGGGTATTGCCCTTCCAGATCTTGGCGGTCGGATTGTCGTGCAGGATCATGTTCATGCGCGCCAAGGCGCTGGTGGCGTTATCCATCTCCTGACCGTAGATGGTGAGCCCCTTGGGTCCCGCCTCGTCACTGGCCTTGAGCAGCAAGGAGCCGGAGCCGCAGGTAGGGTCGTAGACGGTGGCATCTTGCGGCGTCTGGCGGCTGATGCCGATCACCTTGGCCAGAATGCGCGACACCTCGGCCGGGGTATAGAACTGGCCCTTGGACTTGCCCGATTCGGTGGCGAAGTGGCGCATCAGGTATTCGTAGGCATCGCCTAACAGATCATCGCCCTCGGTGCGGTTGGCGGAGAGATCCAGCCCCTCGAAGATGCCGATCAGCTTGGTCAGGCGGTCGATCATCTCCTTGCCCTTGCCTAGCTTGTCTTCATCGTTGAAGTCGGCGATGTCGATCACGCCTTTGAGATCATTGGCTTCGGCCAGCGCCGAGATGGTGAGGTTGATCGCCTCGCCGATATTCTTGTCGCCCTTGAGCGCCACCATGTCGTCAAAGCTGGCCCCTTGCGGCACCTCAATCATGGCGTAGGGGTTGCCCTTGGCCTTGTCGGAAACGTACTTCACAAACAGCAGGGTCAGCACATAGTCCTTGTACTGGGAGGCGTCCATGCCGCCGCGCAGTTCATCGCAACTGGCCCACAGGGAGGAGTAGAGTTCGTTTTTCTTGATAGCCATGGAAAGGGTTCCAATAAGAGTCAGTTTGCGCCAAGGGCGCATGGAAAACGAAAAGAGGCGATTGTTTGCACCCATACGGGTGAGCACGCCAGAGATTGCCAACGAGTTTACCCACTTGACCCCGTGGCAACCATGGTGGATATCACATCAGTGACGGATAGGCAGATCGTTTGCTGCAAAAGCCATCATTTGCCTTCCAGCAAGGCCGGCGGTGTGCTCTCGCCACGGCATTTGAGTTGCCCCAGCGCGTTGGTTCGACAAACGGTGCCATCAGATGCACGCAACTGACCAAGCGCATCTTCACGCCATGTCACCCGTTCACCGGTTTTGGCATTGCTGCCGCGAATATTGCCCAGCGCGTCTTGCCGATAGGTAGTACCATCGCTCCCCTTAAGATTGCCGGGCGCATCCTTACGCCAGGTCGTTCCGGTTCCCGAGTCTTTGATGTTGCCAAGCGCATCCTCACGTAAGGTGCCCTGCTTGCCATCGTCACATTGATAGCGGGTATGGCCCAATGCATCTTTTCGATAGGTGCAGTCGGCTGCAAACACGACTTGCGGCGTTAGGCTCAGCAGCAGTGCGGCCAGCGACCACTGGCGTGTCGCTAGCCAAAAGCCGGGTTGGTGACTCATTGCATCTCTCCTCTGACGTGAACTCGATTGACTATACCGGGCCAGCCGCTCAGCTTCGATACTGAGGTTTTTAACATGTCGTGTTTTCAGGCGGATGCGTGATGGCAAGACGTCCACTGAGGCGCGTTCAGTCCAGCTTGAGATAATTAACCTCGTTTGTATTTACCCACTTGCTCAAGAAAGTAGCTGCCCAGCTCACCCTTATGCTGGCTTGCTTCGCTTTCTGCGCTGGCCAAGTGACCGTTGCGCTCTTTCCATACGGCATATGCGGCAGCCTTCTCGACCTCGACCCGTTCTTGCTGCTCTTTCGGTAGGGCACACAGATTGTGACTCATACTGATCTCTTTGTTATTTGTTGGCGCCATGGTACGCCATCAGTGGCATGCGGGACTTGCGCTGGTTCAAAGGTGGCGCGCTATAATGGCTGTATATAAATACAGGTGTTTTGCCATGAAGCTGTTAACCCCAGACCCATCACCCGCCGAGGTGACCATCCCGCTGTTCTTGCACCGCGCCTCTTGTGGCTTTCCCAGCCCAGCCAGCGACTATCTGGAAGGGAAGTTGGACCTCAACACCCACTGCGTGCCGCACCCTGCAGCAACCTTCTATCTGCGTGCCGAGGGGGAGAGCATGACCGGGGTCGGCATCTTTCCCGGTGACTTGCTGGTGGTCGATAAGAGCCTCACCCCTCGCCATGGTGATGTGGTGATTGCACTACTCGATGGCGGCTTCACGGTAAAGACCTTGCAGCTCAAGCCGAGGTTGCGGCTGTTGCCAGCCAATCCGGCGTTCACGCCTATCGACCCTTGTATGAGCCTCTCCCTGGAGTTGTTCGGAGTGGTCACCCATGTGATTGGCAATCTGAGGCAGCGTGATGGCTATAGCGCTCGTTGATGTAAACAACTTCTACGCCAGCTGTGAGCGGTTGTTTCGCCCTGAGCTGCGTGGCCGCCCGATCGTGGTGCTCTCCAACAACGATGGATGCGTGGTGTCGCGCAGCCCCGAAGCCAAGGCGATGGGTATCAAGATGGCCGGGCCCTACTTCAAGATCCGCGAGCAGTTCGAGGCGCATGGCGGTGTGGCATTCAGCTCCAACTACGCGCTCTATGGAGACATGTCTGGCAGGGTGATGAACACGTTGGAGACCATGTCCCCCGAGCTGGAGGTCTACTCCATTGATGAAGCATTCCTGTCACTGTCGGAGTCGTTTGCCGGGGACCTGACGGCCTATGGGCAACAGATCCGGCAGCGAGTGTGGCAGTGGACCGGCCTCACGGTAGGGGTTGGGATCGGCCCCACCAAGACCCTCGCCAAGCTGGCCAACTATGCAGCCAAGAAGTGGCCTGCCACGGGCGGCGTCGTGGACTTGCGTGACGAGCTGCGCCGCGCCCGGCTGATGGCCATCACCCCGGTGGATGAGGTGTGGGGCATAGGACGACGCTTGGGGGCCAAGTTGGTGGCACAAGGCATCAACACCGTTGCTGACCTGGTGGCTAGCGACGCCAAAGGGTTACGCGCTCAATACGGCGTGGTGGTCGAGCGGATCGTACAGGAGCTGCGTGGCCTGCCTTGCGCTGAGTTGGCCGTTGAGCCGGTGGCGAAGCAGCAGATCCTCTCGAGCCGTTCCTTTGGGGAGCGGATCACCGACCGAGGTGCCATGGCCCAGGCATTGGCAGGCTTTATGGCGCGCGCCGCCGAGAAGCTGCGGGCCGAGGGGATGTGTTGCCAACGGGTACACCTGTTCGTGCGGACCAGCCCCTTTGACGAACGAGCCCCTTACTACAGTGAACAGGCTGGCGTTCGGCTGGTTAGCCCTAGCGATGATACCCGGCTGCTGCTGCATCAGGTAGAGGTGTTGCTAGCGCGAGTGTGGCGTGACGGCCACCGCTATCAGAAAGGCGGGGTGATGTTGAGCGAGTTCACCCCCAAGGAGCAGCAGCAGGCCGATCTGTTTGCCCCGCCGTCTACTCAATCGGATGCGTTGATGGCCGTGATGGATCAGATCAAAGCCAAGGGGTTGGGACGGGTAGGCTTTGCCAGCCAAGGCACGGGGTCGCCTGAGTGGATGATGCGCCAAGAGCACCTGAGCCCCTGTTACACCACCCGCTGGGAGGACCTGCCGGTGGCGAGGTAACTACCGCCTGCAGGCTCGCCAGATAGGCAAATTTTGGACGGGGAATTTTTTTCCAAACGAGGAGCTGATACAACAGAGATTGCCACCTCTAGCAAGAGTTAGTTACCTTTTGAGGAAGGTGAGAGTTAACATTTCCTCCACGGCCAATTAACCACATATGACCATTCCAGCCCAGATAACACTATGTTATTGCAGAAGTTCTGATGTTAGGCATACGGTTAGGCATATTAAAATTTTCTGAATTGGCGATTTTTATTTTAAATCAATAAATTAACCATCCAGTTCAACCTCCCCCAGCCCACCACCTTCTAAAGCCCTGATTCGTCAGGGCTTTTTCTTTATGGCTGGTCAGGGAGTGACACACTGAGGTGTCACATATGCTCTATCCCGGTCTCATCAAAAACCGCTGTGGTGTCTACTGCTACCGCCTGATCTTCCCCCCTTCCCTCCGCCAGTACGGCGCTCCTCGTGAGACCCGTTTCTCACTTGGCACAAAAAGTCGCGCTAAAACGGGAGAATTGTGGATCCATGCTTTCCAACTTGGCAGGCTCCTGCTCGACGAATTATTGGCATTAGTTCAGGAAGTCGATCAGGAAGTAGACATGGCTGAAATCTCAGAAATCATGAAGGCGAAGATCGCCGCAAAAAGAGAGCAAATCCGGCTCGGGGAACAGTTGGCCGCACTGCAAGATGAGATTAACGAGCAGCGCCTTGAAGCACTACGCTCCCGCAAAGAGCTGGCGGCAGCTCAGGCAGTGACTCAGAAGGCGAAGGAACTGGCCCGTACTGCGGTTGGCATTGCCCAACGGACACAAGGCCAGCTCATTGAAGCCCGGCGGACGGCGGACGCTCTCGCCACATTGCCAACAACGATCAACGCCAAGCCTTTACCCGTCGGTAGTGCCTTGGTTGCCCCTTATGCGCCCGGTCAATCGTTGGAATGGCTGGTGGCCCGATTCAACGAGCACAGCGAACATGTGGAGAAGCTCAAACCCAAGACCCTGAGCCAGCGCAAAAGCAATCTTGCGCGTTTTCTCGATGTTCTCGGCCCGCTGAACAGCGCGGCGCTTGTTGCTGCCGATATTACCCACTATCGAGAGGTTATCCGCACGATCCCTAAGAATCTCCCGAAATTGTCAATCTGGAAAGAGCGCCCTGAGGATCCCTTGCTGCGGCGTAACTGGTATCTGGGCTTAGGCAAGCAGGGCCTGCCATCCCTGTCCGAGCAGGGACAGATGACCCACTTCCATGACGTTAAACCCTTTCTTAAATGGCTTAAGGCTGAGCGGTATGTCGCCGAGGATTTCAGCGACATGCTGACACCCATCAAGAACGATGCCGACTATGAAGAAGGCGGACAACCCTTCACTCAGGAACAACTGGGGAAACTAGTTAATAGACTCTGGCTAGCCGACAGTAGGCTTCCCTACGAACAGCCGAAAGACTGGCATTTCTGGGCTCCATTGCTGGGACTGACTACCGGGATGCGCGGCGATGAAATTGGCAGCCTCACTGTGGCCCATGTCATTGATGTAGGAGGCATAGTCATGCTCAACGTGCCGGGCTCTAAGACCCCTAACGCCGAGCGCCTGATACCGCTCCCGGATGTAGCTTTGAATGCGGGTTTTATGCAGTTGGTGGAATGGGCGCGGATGTCTAGTGACGACGCGCGACTGTTCCCGGACTGGGCGCTTGGCGGCGACTCAGAGGCACCAAACTACTCACACAAGCTGGGCAAGTGGTTCAACCATTACAAGGGAACCGGGTTGTTGGCAAAGCTGGACATTTGGCAAACCGATCATCAAGTCTGCTTTCACAGCCTGCGGCATACCTTCGCCACATGCGCCCACCATGCAGACTCCGACCTGAAACAGATACAGATGATCTTGGGACACGGCTCCGATTTGCGGAAAACCTACGGCTTGCCAGCCCCTAGGGATTTAGGCGCGACGGTGGACTATATCAAGCCAAATGTCAGTTATAGCCCACGGATGCAAGAGGCTTGTGCAACGCTGCGCAACGTCAACCACAGGTTGTTCTGTTGCCTCAGACTGACGCCGTAACAGCGCCCAGACCCGGCGATAGCCATAGGAGGGAAGCTCTGCCATCGCCTCCATGATACGGCCAAGTAAGGCTGCATCATCACGCTGGCGATGATGACGACCATCTTGCCAACCCGGTTTTCGATGAACACGAACGGATAGCTGCGCACGCGATACATTAAGAGCCTGGCTCACAGCACTTAATCGTCGTCCCCCGGCAACAAGGGCGCATGCGCAATCCATTTTTTTGCTCGACCATACTCCACGGCTTCTTTGAGGATCTCGTTCTCCATGGTCTTCTTCCTGAGCAGACGCTGAAGCTCTCGGATCTGCTTGATGGCAGCAGCCAACTCGGAAGCAGGAACAACATCCTCACCGGCGGTGATCGCCGTGAGAGACCCTTCTTGGAATTGCTTACGCCATTTGAAAAGCTGGTTTGCGTTGACGTCGTGCAAGCGAGCAACATGAGAGACGGTCATCCCGGGCTCAAAGGTCTGCTGCACGATGGCGATCTTTTCTTGTGGAGTCCGGCGTCGACGGCGCTCGGCCCCTGTTAACACTTCGACCATCTTCTCGTTGTGACTAGTACTGAACATAGCTCCAAGTTAAGAGGGGCGAAGTGTCTGGATCTTCAAGGGGCCAATCTACCATGGAATCGTTCCATCCACTCCTTCAACCGCCGGTGATATCCGTTCACATGCTGGATGTGGTATGCCCCAATGACTCGCTCACCTCGACGGTTGTACACCACCTGATGTGTTATGCCCCGCGCTTGGCTGAAACTGGCATACACCCCTGCACCATCACTGCAGAGCACTGCATCGGGCGCGATGAGTGGCTGCAACACCGCTTTCACCGTCTGCGCATCCAGCCTTTCCAGCTGAAAGTCGGCTTGATGGCCCGCCCTGTCCTGCACCACCATCACCGGGATATAATCCCGCCCGGTCCCCCGGGTACGCCCTTTCCCGCCACGATGTCTTGCCGGACGAGGCAACCCTCGCTGCCCCTTGAACGATTCGAGGAAGAAGGTTTCATCCACTTCCACAATGCCTTCTTCCCGTGTTGCCTGGTGGTTTGCCATCGCCTTCAGGAAGCGGTGACGCCACAAGAAGGCGGTGTTCTTGCAAACACCGCAGCGGACGGCGGCCTGGCGGACAGTGAGCCCGTCGATGAGAGCCTGGGCGTAGTCCTCCCAATGCTCAGCCTTACGTAATCTGGCCAAAGGCGTCTTGGTGAGGAGGGAGCTGGTTCGCCGACACTGCTTACAACGGTAACGACGCAGCCCACGGCTCCAGCCCCAGGGGGCCAGCTGGGTGGCATCCGCCTGGCAGTGGGGACAGCCGCAGCATGTGGGTAACTGGGCATGGAGGGACGTAATCGGGTGTGGAGCGGCGAGCTCATGCTGAGCGACACGGCGCTGACGCAGAGTAAGTAATGGAAAGAGGGACAACAGGTGTTGGAAGGCTGGCGTATCCATGATGAAGGTCCTCGCGGTGATGACCTACTTCCAGATTAGCCTTCCAACACATAATTGGGACAGCGCCTTTTTTATGCCCTGCCAGGGCTGGAGATCAATGTGCGGTGCGGTTGCCGCAGTCTGCCAGCGGCTTATTCCCCTGCGGCATCGGGCGTCAACACCAGCCTGCGCCAGGGGCCCGTGATGTCGCAATGACCCGTCTCTTCGGTGTTCTCCCAGCCCAGGCGATGATAGAAAGCCATCGCCGTGGTGTTGCGCATGGCCACCTTGAGGGAGGCCGGGGAGGGGTATCCGGCCAAGCCGGCGGCAAGCAAGGCCCGCCCCATGCCCTGCCCGTGCCAGTCCGCCACCACGTAGAGATGATGCACGAAGCTCTCGGCCCCCCAGATGGAGACGAATCCGCACGGGCTGCCCCCTTTCTCCGCCACCCAGATCTCCTCGCCCCGGGTCTGCTCGGCAAAATCCTCGAGCCGGAACAGGGCGGGATCAACCCAATGGAAGGCCTGGCGCCTTCCCTTGAGGAAGAGCTGCGCCAGCATGGGCTCGTCAGCTTCCGTCATCATTCTGATCATGACACCATCCTTGCGTTGCGTGCTTGTCGCTTCCCACTCTCGATGGATCCCGCCGTGCTGTCAAATCGGCAATGTGGACCCTCTTGAATACGTAACCGTGTGACACAGGGCTGCCTATTTTATCGCCTCAGGGGCTATACTGCCGAGGTCCCGTCCATGACTGGTTTGAGGTTCACTGATTTATGGATAACAAGCAAATTGAAGGCAGTATTCTGGTACCCGCCCACATTGACGATGTCTGGCGGGCCTGGACCACGGAGAGCGGGCTGCGCAGTTTTCTGGCGCCGGAGTGCCTCATGGTCCCGGAACCCAACGGACCGTTCGAGATCTATTTCAGACCCGATGCTCCCCTCGGCGAGCGTGGCAGCGAAGGGTGCCGGGTGATGGCGGTCATGCCCCATGATCTGCTCAGCTTCAGCTGGAATTTCCCTCCCCAGTTTCCCCACATTCGTCAGCAGAAGACCCAGGTCAGCCTGCGCTTCGTGCCGGAGGGCCAGGGCACCCGGCTCCACTTCCTGCAGACCGGCTGGGCGCAGGATCCGGATTGGGACCAGGGTTATGCCTACTTCCGGGAGGAGTGGCTGGAACTGAGTCTGCCAAGGCTTCAGTACCGTTTCACCCACGGCCCCATCGACTGGAACAACCCGCCGGGCAAGCAGCAGCTGAAATCCCTGGCCCAGTGACGTCCATTCAAGCGATGGACATGGCACGAAAAAGGACCCGCTCAGGGTCCTTTTTCGTGGATAGGCAGGCGGTCACTCCACCGGCTCTTCATCGAACAGGGGGTGATAGAGCACCTCGCCCCTTACCCCGTCGAGCCCGCCGGGTTGCAACTCCATCGCCATGAAACACTCCGTCGACACCTCGTAGATGCAGTGCAGGCCGAAGTCGCTGGCAGGCCGAAAGCCGAAACGGGCGTAGTAGGCAGGATCCCCGAGCACCACCACCGCCTTCCAGTCCATCTCCAGTGCCGTGTCCAGCCCTTCCCGCACCAGATCCGAGCCAATGCCCTGCCCCTGCCAGTCGGGATGCACGGCCACGGGTGCCAGTCCCAGCCAGGGCCCTTCCTGTCCCTCAATGGTGATCGGGCTCAGCATCAGGTGCCCCATGAACTCGTACTCTTCCTCCTCGACCATGGTGACCACGGCGGCCCCACATTCTCGCAGGCGGTTGACCAGTTCGGCCTCGTCGGGACGACCAAAGGCGGCACTCACCAGCTCATAGACTGGCAGCATGTCGCCGGGACGCTCGGTTCTCAACATACAGCGTTACTCCTCGTACAGCAGGGCGGCCATTATTCCACAGAAGTGGGGCGCCACTTCACTGCCTTTGTCTGAAAATGGGAGGACGGACTCAGGAAAACGCCTGACAAACCCCGCACCAGGCTTCGCGATGACCGCCCTTGCGCAAGCCATCAGCGTCCGTCGTCAGGCTGTCGCAATCGCCGCAGATAGGCGAGGCCCAGATCCCCGCACTCCTTGAGGAGGGCGCCACCCCCATGGGCCTGCACCCCGGGCGCCTCTGGCGCCAGCATGGCCTGGGGATAGCGCCGCACCGTCAGCCCGCTGAGTGTCTGCTCGTCCTTTGTCACCTCCCCCACCATGAAGAGCGCCACCCCCTCACCGTGCAGTATGGCCACGACCACCTCCTCGTCATCCAGCCAGGGGGCCAGCACCTCTTTGCGTGCATCCGTCAGGCGCGCCGGGCGATCCAGCCGCCAGTGATCGAGCACGAGGGCGCCATCGGCCGGATCTGGCCGACGCCCGTCATGGTGCATGCCAGTCTTTTCCATCACCCGGCCTGAGGCGAGGTTGCCCGGCATGTGGCGGGCGGTGAGGGCAGGCAGGTGCCACTGCTCGAAGGCAAACGCCCTGACCAGGCTCGCGGCCCGGGTGGCCAGCCCCCTGTTCTGCCAGGGCACGCCGACCCACCATGCCAGCTCCCCGTGCCAGTGCAGGGAGAGGGTGCCGACCAGGGGAGCGGGCTCGTCTTCACGCCCCTGGGGCAGAGTCAGGGCCCAGGTGCATCCCAGCCCGAGAGCAGCCTTGCGCCCGCTCAGGGCAAGCCAGTCCCGCGCCGCCTCCGGCGAATAGGGGTGGGGGACGTTGAGGGTATAGCGGGCGAGCGCCGCATCCGAACAATAACGCAGGATGGCGCTCTCATCGCCGGGCAGCAGGGGGCGCAGCACCAGCGCGTCCTGCCCGCCAGGCTCGCGCAGCACCGGGGTCATCAGGCGGCGGGCAAGCAGGCGTTGCAGGGCAACCCCGAGGTCGTCATCGGCACCGAGGCGGTGATCCGCCCCCGCGGGCCCCAGGGTGAGCAGGCCGCTCTCTCTGGCCAGGGTCAGCAGGGAGCCGGAGGCAGCGATCAGGATCTGCCGGTCCGGCTGTGTCGCCATCAGCGGGGAGGCGGCCTCCCCCAGCCAGGCGGCAAGCAGGTCGCGGGCAAGGAGAATGCCATCTGGCGGGCTGACCGACCAGGGTGCCATCTCCCTCGCCTCCCCTTTGCCAAGCAGCAGCCACCAGCGGTTTCCCTGGTGCTGCCAGGCCTGCAACGCCGCTTGCCAGGAGGGGCGCCAGAGCGCCCCCTCGATCAACAGATCCATTCCTTCCCCCATATCCGCCCCCCGTATCAGGCACCGGGTGCCCGGGCGGCACCACACTCCTGTCTGAGGCAGCATAAGCCGCTGCCAATGAGTTGTTAAACCATATGTTTACCATGGTTAAACGGCATACCCCATGAAAAAATGCCATATGGCTGACTTGATGGCGGTCACATTCCTTCCCCTCTTCGCTTCCTATCATGCCCCCATCATGGCGCGACCAAAGACGCCCATGAAGGACAACGGATAACAAGAGAACACACTATGCAGCCAACCAGCCCACTCAAAACGGTAGTAGTCAGTACCCTGGCGACCGCCCTGCTGATCTTCGTGGCCCAATCCCTCATCGGGAAGCAGGAGATCAGACTCGGCATCGCCATCATCCCCATCCTGCCCATGCTCTTTGCCGTCATCATCGGCATGATCGTCTCCGCCAAGCCCGTCAAGGATCGCATTCCCGGCTGGAAGAGGCTCTTCACCGAGCGAGAAGAGGGCTTCTGCGGCAAGATGGTGGGTTTCAGCCTGCTGATCCTCGGGACCCAGTATGCGGGGATGATCATCCCCAACCTCAAGATGATCCTGAGCGTCGGCGTACCGCTCTTCCTGCAAGAGATAGGCAACCTCCTGCCCATCCTCATCGCCATTCCACTGGCGGTGAAATTCGGCTTTGGCCGCCGCGCCATCGGGGCCTGCTCCTCCATCAGCCGTGAACCCTCGGTCGCGGTGATCCAGGGCAAGTTCGGCACCGGCTCCCAGGAGTACATCGGCGTGCTCGCCATCTACCTGTGCGGCTCCGTCATCGGCACCCTCTGGTTCAGCGTGCTTGGCAGCATTGCCCCCCTCACGGGGCTGCATCCCCTGGCCCTGGCCGCCGGTTCCGGCGTGGGATCCGGCTCCATGCTGAGCGCCGCCTCCGGTGCCCTCATCAACGGCCTCGACGAGGCGATGGCCCAGCAGGTGCTCAGCATCGCCGCCGCCTCGAATCTGCTCTCGTCGGCCCTGGGGGCGCTCTCCCTCACCTATCTGGGTCTGCCGCTCGCTGAAAAAATCTATGCCCTGACCGCCAAAGGAGAGAAAGCATGAAAAGCATCGTGATGGATATGCGCTTCGTCTTCCTGGCGATCCTGCTGGCCATGTTCACCCAGACCCTGACCTCGGGCCTGCCGCTGTGGCAGATGGGGGACAGCTTCGTCGCCATGTCCCTGGTGGTGTTCGCCTCCCTGGTGACCAAGCGCTATCTGCCCTCCTCCCTGCCGGCCTTTGCCTATGCCACCATCATCGGCATTCTCATCTGCCTGCCGGAGACGCCGGTGCGCGGCCTCTTCATCGATGCCGTGGCCAAGATCTCCTTCCTCTCCTGCTGCGTGCCGCTCCTGGCCTTCGCGGGCCTCTCGGTGGGCGGTCAGCTGGAGGAGCTCAAGAAGATGTCGTGGAAAGTGATCCTCATCTTCATGATCGTCTCCACCTGCTGCTTCTTTGGCGCCTCCCTGGTTGCCCAGCTCGGTTTCTCCATTCAAGGGATCATCTGATGAACCACTACCATATCGAACCTGACCTGTTGGCCCTGCGCGACTTCAGCTACGAAGTGCGCCACCACCTGCACCGCATCCCGGAATACTCCGGGGCCGAGTTCAAGACCTCTGCCTACTGCCGTGGGTTGATGGAAGAGTTCGGCTACAGGATCACCCTGTATCCCGGCTTCACCGGTTTTCACGGGGATCTGGCGGTCGACCCTGCCCTGCCCACCATTGCCTTTCGTGCCGACATGGATGGCCTGGAGATGCACGACATGAGCGAGGTGGCGTTCAAATCCACCCATGAGGGGATGGCCCACAACTGCGGCCACGACTCCCACATGGCGATCGCTCTGACCGCCGCCAGGTTTCTGGCCGCCAACCGCGATCGCCTGCGATACAACGTCCGCTTCATCTTCCAGATGGCGGAAGAGGACATGCGCGTCCCCGGTGCCGAAAAGATGGTGGAGCTTGGTTGCATGAAGGGGGTGGACGAGGTCTATGCCCTGCACAACGACGGCGCCATGGAGACGGGCACCATCAAGTTCAACCAGGGGGTCATGTCCTCCTGGGGGTCTGCCTGGACGCTCGATGTGCACGGCATCTCCGCCCACGGCTCCACCCCCCACAAGGGGCTGGATGCCATCCGGGAGGCGGTGCGGATCATCGAGGATATGGACTACATCGTCGCCAAGCGCACCAGCCCGTTCAGCCCGGCGGTCTTTGGTTGCGGCATGATCAACGGCGGCACCATTCCCAACGCCATCGCCGATCATGTGCAGGCCCGTGGCACCATCCGCGCCATGGACGCCGAAACCGACCAGATCCTGAAAAACAGCTTCAGGGACATCATCGCCCAGAGCGAGCTGCGCGGCTTCAAGACCACCATGGTCCATGCCGGCTACCCGGCAGTGGAGAACCACCCCCAGGCCTGCGAGCGCCTGCAACAAGCCGCCTCGGAGGTGTTGTCCAGCGACGGGATCAACGCAAAGGGCCAACCCATGACCGGCAGCGAGGACTTCAGCTACATGATCAACGCCACGCCAAGCCGCATGGGGGCCATGTTCTTCCTCGGCAGCGGCAATCAGGCCAAGGGGATCTGCAACTACCTGCACGCGAACCCCTATTACCTGGACGACGACTGCCTGCTGGTGGGAGCCCAGATCTTCGTCAATCTGGCGACCAGGGTCGACTGACGGGCCAGGGGGATCTGCCACTACCAGCACCACGTCAATCCCCTACTACCCGGATGATGACTGCCTGCTGATCGGTGCCCAGACCTTCGTCAATCTGGCGACCCGACCCCCTAAGCAGCAAGGGGACTGCCGCACCCCGAGGCCATGCTGGATGATGGCGAACTGCGGCTCGGCACCCGGAGCGCCGTCAATATGGTGACCACGATAGCCGGGAGAGAGGGATCACCGGGAAAAGGCAGCGCAGGACACCACTTATCACAAAAAAGAGAGGCCATTGGCCTAATGCCGATCAGTTAAGGATCCATTGACCGATCCTCAGGCTGTGTAAGAATCCGAAACTCCTTGTTGGGTTTCGGATTTTTTTATGCGTATCGACCAAGCTCTCGACTTCATTCACGCCTGTCCTCCCGGAAAGTTTGAGT
>NZ_JAGKRI010000156.1:0-461 GCF_017939255.1 Aeromonas sp. Prich7-2 | reverse complement strand
TTCATTACGCAGTCGCCTTGATGTGACCGCCTTTAACGAGTTCACCAGCACCGATAGCTGCACTGTTGGGCCGTACTCTATCAGCATGTGAACATGATCAGCCTCTCCGTCACACTCTTTCAGTTCCGCACCAAAATCTCTGCAAATCTCTACCGCACACTGACCGAATGAAGCGTGATGCAGCTCCCCCAATGTCGGCTTTCGATACTTGGTGATAAACACCAAATGTACGTGCAAAATGTAGGCTGCATGGCGTGATTTATTAATTTTAGTGAATTGCATTCTTTCACTCAATCGGGCACCATAGATATGGTGATAATGCTACACACTGAGCGCTAAATGCAAATTCTGAAAGCCTACAAATTCCGACTCGAACCGACAGCCCAACAAGCGCAACGCCTGCGCCAGTTGGGCGGTTGTGCTCGTTATGTCTGGAATCACGGGCTGGCAGAAACCAAACG
>NZ_JAGKRI010000016.1:0-76669 GCF_017939255.1 Aeromonas sp. Prich7-2 | reverse complement strand
GGGACACGCCGTTTTAGCCTGTGGAGGCGCGGTGCAATCAGGCCGCCCGATGAAGCAGGAACCCGGTACTGCGCGAGCAGCTATCACCCAGTAATGGGGATCCCCCTCCTGTGACGCGAAGCGCTAAGGTGGGGGAGGATGTCAAGCCTACGACTTCTACCGGGTCGATCCCCGTCTGGAGTCGCCGGGGGCGGGTTACCGGGAGTTCATCCAGGCGGCCCACGCCAAGGGGCTCAAGGTGATCCAGGACGTGGTGCTCAACCACTCGAGCCAGTACGGCCTGCGCGGCAAGACCTGGATCGATCGCCTGCCCGTCAAATACTACGTACCGGCGGGGTCGAGCCAGGGACTCATCAACAATGGTCCCTATCAGGGCAATCTTGGGGACTACGCCAGTGCCAACCGCTGTGACGACGACAACCCGGCGGCTCCCGACTGGTACAAGGCCCGCTGCCAGTCGGATCCGGCGGGCACCCAGCCCCTGGTAGATCCCAAGACCGGCGCCACCGTGCCGAGCGCAGGCTACAACCCCAACCGCTTCTTCGGCATCGACGCCCAGACCCTGGATCCCGCCTGGTATCACCTGGACGGTTTCATGTCCGGCGGTGACTGGGAGAGCCCGCTTGCCCTGCAGCGCAAGCACATGGCGGGGGACTGCATCGACTTGGCCACCGGCAACCAGAACGTCAAGGACTACCTCAACGGCGCCATTCGTCAGTACCTCGACATGGGGGTCGATGCCATCCGTATCGATACCTTGAAGCACATCGAGCGGGACGAACTGCTGACCTATGTCCACGACTGGCAGGCCCACAAGCCGGGGCTGTTCGTCTTTGGCGAAAACCTGGTCAAGGGCACCGGATGGGGCTCTGAGCTGGCCAACGACAATGCCTCGGCGGTGATCCGCCCCTGGTGGTATACCCGCACAACGGCCAACCCGGCCAATCCCCGTGCAGGGGGCGATTCCGGCCTCTCGGTGCTGGACTTCTCACTGTTCTCCACCTTCCGTGACAACGTCGCCCGGGGGAACTTTGGCGGGGTAGGGGGGATCTTCGCCATGGACTGGGTCTATGGGGATGCCACCAAGCTCATCACCTTCTTCCAGAACCACGACGTGGGGCCGGACAACGACTTCAAGTACCGCTACGGCGGGGAAGAGGGCAATGCGGCCATGACCTACAACCTGCTCTGGACGGCGCGGGGGATCCCGACCCTCTACTACGGGGAGGAGGTGATGTTCCAGGCGGGCAAGCCCCAGGACATCGACGGGGCCACCATGACGGTGGATCAGACCGGTCGTGCCTACTACGGGGAGGTGCTGGACAACCCCGCCACCCCGAGCCACCCGCTCTATCAGCACATCAAGCGCCTGAACCAGATCCGCAAGGCGGTGCCCGCCCTGCAAAAGGCGCCCATGAGCCAGGTGAACGAGTGGGGGAGCGGCATCAGCTTCGTGCGTGATCTGAGCGCCCAAGGGAGCTACGCCGCCGTGGGCCTTGCGGCCAACTCGGCCCAGCAGATAAACCTGAGTGGCCTGAAGAACGGCACCTACACGGACGCGGTAACCGGTGCGAGCCAGAGCGTCAGCAACGGCAGCCTGAGCTTTGCGGTGCCCGCCTATTCGGCGCGGGTCTGGGTACTGAACGGCCCGGGCAAGGTCGGTGCTGACGGCAAATACCTCAAGTAAGGAAGCCCTGTCACAGGGAGCAGCGAGTCGGCCTTCGGGCCGACTTTTTTATTCTGCCTTCTGCCTATGCCTGAATGGATGCCCCATCCTGATGGGACTCTGGCTGGGGGGGCTGGTGGATGGGCAGGCCTGTGGACTCGCGACCAGCACGCTCATGGGAAGGGGGCTAGAGGGAAGGGAAGTAGTGCATCCGCCGCTCGAGTCACTTCATGCTCTGCATATTGCAGTGCTCGTGGCAGTGAGCAAAGCGGTGCCCATGTCGCCTTTGCGCCGCGGTGCAAGGCAAACTGTGCCACTCGGTTGATCTATATTGGTGCAATTGCACTTTATTGGTGCGCTCCATCCACATCCGCCCCTGGAGCCCGCCCCGAAGAAACACGCCGTATGGCCCTCGGGCTTACCCCATGACAGGCATCATCCATGCTGAAAAGCGGCATCGTATCGACATGATCTGCCGAAAAAACGGGCTGTGAAGGGGATACCACGAGGCCTTTCTCGGTGACTCGGGTAAACATGCTGCGCCACTGTGATGGCCGATCACTGAAGTGGTGCATTCGATCTGCACATTGCGCATTTATCAGAATTTAAATCCGATTATTTATGGTATCGCGGACTCTTGTTTTGATTGGCGCTCTTTTTGCTGTGCCTTGTCATCCCCACGATGGCGACATCAGGGGGCGGGGGACGCAAGATTGGGGGGGGACGGCAAGGTGAACGGGCCGCCGCCATCAGCCCCAACGCGGCCTGGTTGTCGGGCAACGGATGCCACCATCAAATCGGATCTAAGGAGTCATATGGAAGGTGAAATGACCATGCAGCCAGCGGCTGCGGGCAGGGGGCTGGCCCATACCCTCAAGGACGATGTCTACGGCATGGTGCTCGGGGTCATGTTTATCGCCGTGGGGCTCAATCTGCTCAAGTGTTCCGGCATGATCACCGGCGGCATCGCGGGCATCGCCCTGCTGATCGCCCATGTCAGCACCCTGCCCATCGGCGTGCTCTTCTTCCTGGTGAACCTGCCCTTCATGGTGTTCTGCTACGTCACCATGGGGCGCGCCTTCACCCTCAAGACGCTGATCGTCAACGTCGCCCTCTCGGCGGCCACCCAGGCGGTGCCGCTGCTGCTAACGGTGAGCTATGTCCATCCCCTGTTTGCCGCCCTGGTGGGGGGAACCTTCCTCGGCATGGGGGTCTTGTCTCTGGCGCGCCACAATGCCTCCGTGGGGGGCACCGGCGTGGTGACGCTCTGGCTGCAACGGCGCACCGGCATCAATGCGGGAAAGAGCCAGATGGTGCTGGATGTGCTGGTGTTTGCGCTCTCTCTGCTCACCCTGCCGCTTCCCCTGCTGCTCTGGTCAACCCTGAGTGCGCTGGCCATGAACGCCATGCTGATGAACTGGCACAAGCCGGGCCGCTATCAGGGGAACTGACCGCCGGTCTGGCTGACGGCTGTGAGTGGAAAAAAGGTCGTTCCGGGAGACTGGCGGCAGAAAGGGGCTCAACGGCAAAAAAGATCATCTTGTCGGGAAAAACGGCATGGTTACGGCTGAATTTATTGGTTTTTTGCCCTGTTGGTGGCGTTAAATCGGGCTACGCCATAAAAAATTCAAAAAACTTCTTTACCACTGCCCAATGCATGAGTAAAATTTGTCGGCAATATTTTACACCCCCACTCCTCAACGGTGAGATATTGCCATGCTCAGGATTGCCAAAGAAGCGCTGACCTTCGACGATGTACTGTTGGTTCCAGCCCACTCCACTGTTCTCCCCAATACCGCCGACCTGCGTACCAAGCTCACGTCTGCGATCACGCTGAATATCCCGATGATCTCCGCTGCCATGGACACAGTGACCGAAGCCCGTCTGGCTATCGCACTGGCCCAGGAAGGCGGTATCGGCTTCATTCACAAGAACATGTCCATCGAGCAGCAGGCTGCCGAAGTGCGCAAGGTCAAGAAGTACGAGAGCGGCGTGGTCAGCGACCCCGTTACCGTGCGCCCTGACATGACCATCGCCCAGATCAAGGAGCTGAGTCACAAGAACGGTTTCGCCGGTTACCCCGTGGTGACTGACGGCAACCAGCTGGTGGGCATCATCACCGGCCGTGACGTGCGCTTCGTCATCGATCTCTCCCAGACCGTCGAACAGATCATGACCCAGAAAGATCGTCTGGTGACCGTGCGTGAAGGGGCCCCTCGTGAAGAGGTGGTGGCTCTGATGCAAAAGCATCGCATCGAGAAGGTGCTGGTGGTCAACGGCGACTTCAAGCTCAAGGGCATGATCACCGTGAAGGACTTCCAGAAAGCCGAGCGCAAGCCCAACGCCTGTAAAGACGAGCGTGGCCGTCTGCGGGTCGGTGCCGCCGTCGGTGCCGGTGCCGGCAACGAAGAGCGCGTCGCCGCCCTGGTGGAAGCCGGTGTGGACGTGCTGCTGATTGACTCCTCCCACGGCCACTCCCAGGGCGTGCTGGATCGCATCAAGGCGACCCGTGAAGCCTATCCTGACCTGCAAATCATCGGCGGCAACGTCGCCACCGCCGCTGGCGCCAAGGCGCTGGTGGAAGCGGGTGTCAACGCCGTCAAGGTCGGTATCGGCCCGGGCTCCATCTGTACTACCCGTATCGTGACCGGCGTGGGCGTGCCCCAGATCACCGCCATCTCCGACGCCGTCGACGCCCTGGAAGGCACCGGCGTGCCGGTGATTGCCGATGGCGGCATCCGCTTCTCCGGTGACGTGGCCAAGGCCATCGCCGCGGGCGCAAGCTGCGTCATGGTGGGCTCCATGTTTGCCGGTACCGAAGAGGCGCCGGGCGAGATCGAGCTCTATCAGGGCCGCTCCTTCAAGTCCTACCGCGGCATGGGCTCTCTGGGTGCCATGTCCAAGGGCTCCAGCGACCGTTACTTCCAGACCGATAACGCCGCCGACAAGCTGGTGCCGGAAGGGATCGAAGGGCGCGTGCCGTACAAGGGCCGCCTCAAAGAGATCATCCACCAGCAGATGGGCGGCCTGCGCTCCTCCATGGGTCTGACCGGCAGCGCGACCATCGACGACATGCGCACCAAGGCCGAGTTCGTGCGCATCTCGGGCGCCGGGATGAAAGAGTCCCACGTTCACGACGTGACCATTACCAAAGAAGCCCCCAACTACCGGATGGGCTGATGAAACGGGGCTCTACGCCCCGTTTTTCCACCCTTTTTTTATCCCGTGCTTTTTGTGACAACATCAGCCTGATGCAGGAATAAAATGACTAAAGACATTCACGCCCACCGTATCCTTATCCTGGATTTCGGTTCCCAGTACACCCAGCTCATCGCCCGTCGCGTCCGTGAAATCGGCGTCTACTGCGAGCTGTGGGCCTGGGATGTAACCGAAGAGCAGATCCGCGAGTTCAACCCGAGCGGCATCATCCTCTCCGGCGGCCCGGAATCAGTGACCGAGGCGGGCAGCCCGCGCGCCCCCGAGTACGTGTTCAACGCCGGTGTGCCGGTGTTCGGTATCTGCTACGGCATGCAGACCATGTCCGAGCAGCTCGGCGGCAAGGTGCAGTCCTCCAACCTGCGTGAATTCGGCTACGCCCAGGTCGAAGTGCTGGGCCAGTCCGGCAAGACCAGCGCCCTCTTGCGCAACATCGAAGACGCCATTGCTGACAACGGCAATGCCCTGCTGGATGTCTGGATGAGCCACGGCGACAAGGTCACCGAGATCCCCGCCGGCTTCACCACCATCGCCCAGACCGCGACCTGCCCCCACGCCGCCATGGCCGACGAAGCCAAGCGCTTCTACGGCGTGCAGTTCCACCCGGAAGTGACCCACACCCGTCAGGGTGCCCGCATGCTGGAGCACTTCGTCAAGGACATCTGCGGCTGCGAGTGCCTCTGGACCCCGGCCACCATCATCGACGACGCCGTTGCCCGCATCCGCGAGCAGGTGGGTGACGACGAGGTGATCCTGGGCCTCTCCGGCGGCGTGGACTCCTCCGTGGTCGCCATGCTGGTGCACCGCGCCATCGGCGATCGCCTGACCTGTGTCTTCGTCGACAACGGCCTGCTGCGCCTGAACGAAGGCCAGCAGGTGATGGACATGTTCGGCGATCACTTCGGCCTGAACATCATCAAGGTCGACGCCGAAGAGCGCTTCCTCTCCGCTCTCGCGGGTATCGACGAGCCGGAAGCCAAGCGCAAGACCATCGGCCGCGTCTTCGTCGAAGTGTTCGACGACGAGTCCAAGAAGCTCAAGAACGCCAAGTGGCTGGCCCAGGGCACCATCTACCCGGACGTCATCGAATCCGCTGCCAGCAAGACCGGCAAGGCTCACGTCATCAAGTCCCACCACAACGTCGGCGGCCTGCCGGAAGAGATGAAGATGGGGCTGGTGGAGCCGCTGCGCGAGCTGTTCAAGGACGAAGTGCGCCGTGTCGGCCTCGAACTCGGCCTGCCCTACGACATGCTCTACCGTCACCCCTTCCCGGGTCCTGGCCTGGGCGTGCGTGTGCTTGGCGAAGTGAAGAAAGAGTACTGCGACCTGCTGCGCAAGGCTGACGCCATCTTCATCGAAGAGCTGCGCAAGGCCGACCTCTACAACCAGGTCAGCCAGGCGTTCGCCGTCTTCCTGCCGGTGCGCTCCGTCGGCGTCATGGGCGATGGCCGCAAGTACGACTGGGTCATTGCGCTGCGCGCCGTCGAGACCATCGACTTCATGACCGCCCACTGGGCTCACCTGCCGTACGACTTCCTCGGCCACGTGTCGAACCGCATCATCAACGAGATCAACGGCATCTCCCGCGTGGTGTACGACGTTTCCGGCAAGCCGCCCGCAACCATCGAATGGGAATAAGCGGTTAACGCCTCTCCCTGCGATCACGCAAAACTGTCAAAAAGGCGCCCTTGAGGCGCCTTTTCTTTTTCCAATCGTTTGCGAGAAAATTTTGCTCCTGGCGAAGGGGATAGAGGCCCTGTTGCCAACGTTGTCATGGTAAGTGCCCGAGTCGATAGGCAGAGCCTCATCTATCGCATCCACACAAGGCGGCAGGCTGTGGTTTCTCCGGGCAGGGGAAAGGCTTTGCTGCATAGCCTCTGAAGGCCATCCACGAGTGTTATGCCCAGAAAGGTAAGTGCCACTGTGTCCAGCATCAAACACTTCTTCAAAATCCCCCCAAGTGATAGCAGGCGCACCAGTTACCGTTTCAAATGCAAAACCACGGTGCCGCTGCCCAACCCGCTCCACGGGGAAGCCATGGTGCAGATCTTCCAATCCCTGGATGGGTCGGCTCATATCACCTCCATCACCCCGATCTGGGTGGGTTGCGGGGAGGGGGAGATCGCCTAACCGGTTTGCTCTAACAACCAGCAATAAGAAAGACGCCTTATGGCGTCTTTTCACCTCTGACTGTTGGTTTGAAAGCACTATGGCGGCGAACCTTTGTCACGACGACCCGGATCTTGCTCACTTGTGCCATCGCGATGGCTCATCACGGCATCAGGAGATATCAGCGTTTTTTGAAGGGAGTGGGAAGGAAGTGGGAAGGGAGCGGGGCTGTGGCGCCGCTTTCCCAGGTGGTGGTGACCTGGGTTTGCAAGGGCAGTGCATGGAAAACAGTGCCACCGGTGTCGGCAGCACTGACGCAAAGCCTGGTGGGATAACGCTCTTTTAGGGGTTATCAGGCCAGGGCGGGGCTGGATGTAGCGGCGCAGGGCAGGGCGGCCAACTGTGCAAGGTGCTCGCCCAGAGAGACCCCGGCGCCGGTGGCGTTGACCGTCTCGAAGTAGTCGTGCCAGCCCGATGCGGCTATCCCCTGGACGAGGGCCTCGATGGCTGCGGCATCCGGCCCGCGCCAGATGGCGAAGAAGGGGTGGGGCGCACCATGGAGGGTGGCAGCATCGGTCTCGCCCAGGGCGATGGGCTCCACCCCGAGGGCGGCGAGGTTGGCCATGCCTGTGCCAATGGCCTCGAAGAACTGCTGACGAGCCGTCTGGCTCAATGCCAGCCAGGCGGGAGTGGGGGTGTAGAGCTCTGTCAGATAGTGGGTCATAGGGGTTCCTTCGGGAGTTGGCCCTTGCGCAAGGTGCGCAAGGCGCGTTGACAAATCCGGGTTGTCGCGGGACTGGGGCTTTCGCGAGACCAGCGCGCGCAGAGGTCAGTGACCCACTGTGGCCTGTCTTTGCTCGCATCGTTCAGCCAGTTGGCAACGGAGTCCTGCACATAGAGGGCGGGATCGGCCTTGAGGGGCTCGAGCAGCATCAGGGCCTGCTCCGGCGCTTGTCGCAGGGACGCAAGATGGGTACACCAGACGCCGCGGGGCCGGGTCGCTTCGCTGGCAAAGCGTCGCAGCCGCTCGGACGGCTCCGCCGTCAAGGGCACCAGGGCGGCAATGGCCGCCTCCAGCTGCGCAGCAATGGTCGTTCGCATTGCGAGCCAGGCCCACTCGCGCACCCCAAAGTGCGGGTCATCGGCGAGGGGGCGAATGAGGGCCAGGCGGTCGCTGAGCGACAGTCCCTCGCTCGCGCCCACCATGAAACAGGCCCAGCCCCGCACGGTATCGGAGGGATGACGGCTGAGCGCCGCAAGATCCCTCGTGCCGTTCTCGGCCAGGAGCAGCCTGGCGGCCAGTGCCATGCGCCGGGTAATGCCCTCCCCGGATGCGGCGTGCATCGATGCCAGCGCCTGGGGCCCGAGCGAAGGCAGGGTGCACTGCATCAGGGCGGCAAAATCCACCGCTAGGCATTCGGTCAGGTTGCTTGCCTCAGCCTCTCCCCGGTTGAGCTGGGCGAGGCGTGAGGGGGCGATATCCGTGATGCGGCTGCGTGTCATGGGTGCTCCTCTGTGGCGGCCTCAGTGCAGCCTGCCCGGGATGAGATGACATTGAGCCAGGCCCGCTTGAGCAGGGCGCTCAGGGTTTCCCGCTCTGCCTGATCGAACCCGGCAAACAGGGAGCCTATCCACTGGCTGTGCTCATCGAGCAGGTGCTGCGCCAGGGCCTGGCCCTGCTCTGTCAGGCGCACCGAGATCTTTCGCCTGTCCAGGCTGTCGCTGTGGCGAGCCAACAGGCCGTCCCGTTGCAGCCCGTCGAGCAGGCCGGTGATGGTGGCCCGTGTGACCCCCGCCTTGTCGGCAAGCTCGTGGGGAGCCAACCCTTCTGGCAGGTCGCGCAGCAAAAACAGCAGCACGAACTTGCCTTCGGAGAGGCGGTGAGGGGCCAGGCGCGCCGCGCACGCCTGATCGATGGCAGCGGCGAGGGTCAACACCTCAAAGCAGACGCGCATGTTTTGGGTGTCCGCGTGTCCGCGGCGCTCTGCATCCTCGAGCAGGGCGAGGTGTTTCTGTTCCAGGGTGATCATGATGGTGAGTCTCGAATGACTTTGTATGGCGCCATACTATATGGCGCCAATCAAATGATCAACCACCCAAGCGCGCGACCGGAATGGTCCATGGCAACGGAGAGCGGGAGTGTGGCGATGGGGGGCCTTTGCAAGAGAAGGCGTTGCAAGAAAATCGGCCATCTTTGGCCGTCATTCCCTATAATGCCCCTCCTTTGTGGTCTGGGGGGAGTGTCCCGCAGTGAGCCACCGCAAGCCCGAATGTTGATAGAGACGATCCCATGCATACCCTGGAACAGCTTCGCGCAGGCGAACTCTGCGGCGCCCGCCACCTCAAACTTGCTGAAAACCTCGCGGTGTTCCCTCCCGAGATCCTGAGCCTCAAGGAGACCCTGGAGGTGCTGGATCTCACCGGCAACCAGCTGAGCGAGTTGCCTGACGCGCTGGCCGAATGCAAGAAGCTGCGCATCCTCTTCTGCTCCGAGAACAACTTCACCGAACTGCCCGAGGTGCTGGGGCGCTGCCCTGCGCTCACCATGGTGGGCTTCAAGGCCAACCGCATCGCGACCGTCCCGGCCACCTCCCTGCCCGCCAGATTGCGCTGGTTGATCCTGACCGACAATGCCATTGAACGACTGCCGGACGAGCTGGGGCAGTGTGACGCCCTGCAAAAGCTGATGCTCTCTGGCAACCGGCTACATGAGCTTCCCGAGACGCTTGCCGGTTGCCACCGTTTGGAGCTTTTGCGCATCGCCGCCAACCGCCTGCCAGCGCTGCCGAGCTGGCTGCCCTCGATGCCGCGTCTGTCCTGGCTGGCCTTTGCGGGCAACCCATTCTGTGATGAGCAGGCGTGTCTGAACGGCACATCGGAGCTCACTACCGAGATCCCCTGGCAGGCGCTCTCACTGGGGGATGTGCTCGGGGAGGGAGCATCCGGCGTCATCTATCGCGCCGAGTGGGCGGGTGCCGAAGGGCCCGGGGCGGTGGCGGTCAAGCTCTTCAAGGGGGCCGTCACCAGCGATGGCTTGCCCCTGAGCGAGATGACTGCGTCCCTGGCCGCCGGTCGTCATCCAAACCTGGTCGGTGTGATGGGGAGAGTGAGCGATCATCCCTCCGGCATCCCGGCACTGGTGATGCCCCTGATAGACCCCGCCTTCGCCACCCTGGCGGGCCCCCCGAGCCTGGACACCTGCACCCGGGATGTCTATGGGGAGGAGCTGAACTTCACCCCGGCCCAGGTGATGGCCATGGTGCAGGGGGTGGCTGCGGCCGCCCGGCACCTGCACGAGCGGGGCATCCTCCACGGCGATCTCTACGCGCACAACCTGCTGTACTCCTTGCAGCCCGCGATGCCTCACTCGTCGCAGGAGGCGCCGGGCCGGGTGCTGCTCGGTGACTTTGGTGCCGCCTCCTGTTACGACCGCGCCGATGAGGTGCTGGCCGGGCGGCTGGAGCGCCTGGAAGTGCGGGCCTTTGGCTGCCTGCTGGCCGAGCTGCTGGCGCGCTGTGATGGGAGGGACGCCGACCTTGACCCCCTTCATCGACTGGCCAGGAAGTGCGGCTTTGAGGTGCCTTCCCGGCGACCCACCTTCGCGCAGATCCTGACCCGGCTGGCAGCGATGGCGACAAGCCTGCCTGGGGTCGTGGCCTGAGCCCTGCCCATCGTGAGCCTTCTCGTGCACAGGGGCGGGATCATGGGGCTTGCGCCACTTCGGTGAAGTTGTGATAGTGATGCACCATTGCAGATGACGAGAGGAAGATGATGGAAGCGGCATTTTGGCACCAGAAGTGGAAAGAGAACCGGATTGGCTTTCATCAGGCAGATTTCAACCGCTGGCTGCAATCCTGGTGGTCAGCCCAGCAAGGGAGCGACCCCGTGCTGGTACCCCTTTGCGGCAAGTCCCGGGACATGCTCTGGCTGCGTGAGCAGGGGCATCCAGTGGATGGCTTCGAGCTCTCCGAGCTCGCCATTACCCAGTTTTTTGACGAGAACAACCTGAGTGCAGAGAGAAGCGAGGTGGGTCCCTATCAGTGCCACCGGCACGAGGATCTGCGCATCTATCAGGGGGACTTCTTCGCCGCCCCGGAGCTCGGGCAGCGTTATCGCCTGGTCTATGACAGGGCGGCCCTCATCGCCTTGCCGGGCGCCATGCGCCGCCAGTATGCCGCCCTGATGAGCCGCCTGGTGGAGGCGGGGGGGCAGGTGTTGCTGGTGACCCTCGAATATCAGCCCGAGCAGCAGCAACAGCCGCCGTTCTCGGTGGGGGAGATGGAGGTGCGCACCCTGTTTGAGCGCGACTTTGGTGTCGAGGTGCTGGGCCGGGGGGCTGAGCTGGATCACCCCAGGGTGCTCTCGGGGCAGCTCTCCTATTTCGACGAGGTAGCTTACCGGCTGATCCGCCGGGGCTGAGAAGGCGCGAGGCCGCTGCCAACGAGGGAAGTGGCGCTTGTTTTACCTCCTTTGACATAGATCAACGTGGAAAATCAGGGAAATGCCTAAGATGAGGCTGTTTCTCAATCACTGCTGGTGCCGACCGGTGAGCTCTGGTTTGAACGCCGGTCGAACATCAACCCAGTGTCTGATTTTCACGCTCATGTTCACTTTTGGCGGCTCTGGTCGCAATTGATTATGGTTTTTCCAGCCGACCCCACGGGGTCGGCTTTTTATTGTCTGCGCGTGGCCAACAGGGGAGTCAGCCTTCAAAGGTGGCGGCGTTGAGCCGAAATGCCCTGGGATCGTCGACAAACTGGCCGGTGATCCGCTCGTCGTGCTCGTGGCCCAGGCCATAGCTGCAGAGGATGAGGCGATCCGAGGTACGGGATCTCAGCTGGGTGATGAAGCGCACCAGATCGGCACGGCTGAGCTTGCCCACCTCCTCGCGTACCCGTTCGCGCTGATCAAAACCCAGATCCTTGTTGCCGATGCTGACCCAGAGCCGCTGGCCGCGGCTGCGCAGGTTGGCATCCCGCTCGCTGAGCTGGGCCTGCAACCCCGCCTTGCTCTCCTGCCACTGCTGCTCGGTGAACTCCAGCATGGCCAGCGGGAAGAGATCGATGAACTCCTCCACCGCGTCCAGCAGGATCTGCGGCCCCGCCACCGGCGACTGGATATAGAAGATGAGACCGGGATGGCGGTTGAGGGGCAGGTTGCCGGCTCCCACCACGTAACCGAGCTGCTGGCGGGTACGCAGCTCGTGGAAGAAGGTGGATGACATGATGTGGTTGGCCAGGGTGAAGCAGGCGAGATCCCGCGCCCGGGTGGTGCGCGACTGGTAGTAGACCAGCAGCGCCGAGTCCTCGTGATCGCACCCCTGTTCGCGAATGAGGGTACCTCTGTCCTGGATGGAGATGAGGGGGCGGCGGGTCTCGGCGCTGGGCTGGCTGTTGGCACCGAGGTGGCGCTCCAGCAGGGCCGCGAGTTCGAGGGCCTCGGCGGCCGTCCAGTCTCCGTGTACCAGGGCCTCCAGATGCACCCTGGCAAAGAGCTCGGAGACGAAGCCGGGCATCTCGCCGAGTTCGACGGTGCGCAGGTGGCGCAACAGCTGCTCGAAGGGCGGGTTATTGGGTTGCAGCAAACTGGTGAGCTGGTTGAACAACTGGGAGATGGGGCGGGTCTTGGACTGGTTCTCCCAGTTGCGGATAAGCTGCTCCTTGATCTCGCTAAAGCGGGCCGGATCCGGATACCCCAGGGTGCGGTTGCCGAGGATCATGTCGAGCAGCAGCGGTTGCTTGTCGGCAAAGCCGCTGAGGTTGATGGTAAAGCCCCCCTGATGGGCATAAATCTGGTAGCCAAGGCCCGCGAGCTCCGCCGGGTAGGTGAGGGCGTTGAGGTGATCCGTGAGCAGTTCCACGGCCAGACGCGCCATGGCGATGTGACGCGGGCTCTTGACCGCATGTTCGCTGTCGACGGAGATGTAAAGGCTGCCCTTGGGCACGCTGAACTGATGCTCGTGCAGGTGCCAGAGCCGGAAACCGGGCCTGTCGATGAGGCAGGACGGCATGTCGGCGGGCAGCGCCGGCAGACGGGCGTCGAGGCGGGTGCTGATGAAGGGGTTGGGCGCCGGCAGGTGCAGGGCGGGATCCGGTTCACTCTGCTGCCAGCGGATCTTCTCGGCTTCGCTGATGATCTGGACGCTGTAGGGTGTCTGGTACCAGCGGGCGAGGCGATCCGTGCTCGCTTCCGGGGCCTGGATGGTCACCCGCAGGTTGTGGGGCGTCAGCTTGGCGAGGAAGCGCCGGATCAGCGGCTCATCGAACTCGCGCATCATGTAGTCGCCATAGAGCAGATCGTCCGGCCCGTAGCTGAACAGGTTGAGCACGAGGCCGGAGACGGTGTCGAGGGCCCGGCCCCGCTCCTGGAAGCGGAAGGCGGATTCCAGCACGCTGCGCTTCTCCTCATAGCGCCAGGCCTGCACCCCGCCCCGCTCGATGAGCTTCAGATAGCCAAACAGGGCGGCGATGATCTCGTCCACATGCTCAAGCCCAAGGGGGGTGAGGCCAAAGCTCACGCCAAAGTCCTTGAAGTTGGCGCCGCTGATGCCGCCGCCGGCGGCGAGCTGATTGACCCAGCCTCGTCCCTTGAGCAGAGAGAGCAGGCTGCCTTCCCCCTCATAGCCGATGAGGTGGCTCAGGAAGGTGAGGGGTTTTTTGTCGTAATACTCATCCACGCACGGCAGCGGGAAGGTCAGCGCCAGCTTGCGGGTCTCCTTGACCGGGGTCAGCTGGATGCGAATGCCGAGATCATCGAGTCGGTAGAGAGGATGGCTCAGTACCGGAGGGCCGAGGCGGCGATCCGGAATGGCACCAAAGAAGCGATCACACCAGGCCAGCTGGGTCTCGATGGGTGCCGGTGAAAGCATGACCAGCGCCATGCGATCCGCACTGTAGTGGGTTTCGTAGAACGCAATGAGGTCCGAGCGCAGATCCCGGCCGGGGAGATCCGCCAGGGTATCGAGGTTGCCCACCGAGAATTTGGAGAAGGGGTGGTCCGGATTGACCGTCTCCTTGTGCACCTGGTAGCTGCGGCGCACGTCGTCCTGCAGCTTGAGGCGGTACTCGGAGTCCACCGCGTTGCGCTCCTTGTCGACCCACTCCGGTGCAAAGGTGGGGCAGATGAAGAACTGGGAGAACCGGTCGAGCCCCGCCTCGAAGAAGCCGTTGTCGATGTCGAAGAAGAAGTTGGTGAACTCGGTGCCAGTCCAGGCGTTGTTGCTGCCCCCGTGACGGCTCATGAATTGCTGGTATTCACCGGGTTTGGGGTAGGTGCGGGTACCGAGAAACAGCATATGCTCGAGGAAATGGGCCATGCCCTGGCGATCCGCAGGATCGTCGAAGTGGCCGGTATTCACCGCCAGGGAGGCGGCGGATTTGTCGGTCTCGGGATCGCAGATCAACAGGACCCTGAGCCGGTTCGCCAGCTCCAGATAGTGATACTGCCGATGGTCGTTGGGACTGGCATATGGGCTCATTGGGGCGTGACTCGCGGTGAATTTATTTGAATTTAAACATGATTATCGACCTCGCTATCTCACGAGGCAAACCCTTTTCTGAGAGGTAGCGCAATTGTTTCCCCCGGCATGGCGGGGTAAGATCCCCCGGCTATTTAAACAGGCCCCCTGGGCGAGGTTGTAATGAAAATCTACATCATGCGTCATGGCCAGGCTGGCATGAACGCAAAGACTGATGAACAGCGTCCACTGACCGAACAAGGCATCGAAGAGTCCATCCACATGGCGGGCTGGCTGGCTCCCCAGCTGACCGGCTCCCTGAGCCTGGTGATCCACAGCAACTACCTGCGTGCCAGACAGACCTGGCAGGCCATCGCCCCCGAGCTGCCCGAGGCCCTCAAGATCGAGGAGAGTGGCGAGATCACCCCCTATGGCGATCCGGCCTTCGTGGCGAGCTACCTCACCGCGCTGGCGGCGGAGCATGACAACATCCTGATGGTCAGCCACCTGCCGCTGGTGGGGTATCTGGTCCAGAGTCTCTGCCCGGCAGCAGGGGCGCCCATGTTCGCGACGTCCGGGCTGGCCTGCATCGAATGGCAAGATGGCAAAGGAGTCTTGCTCTGGCTGGAAGGACCGCATACAATACGGTAAAAGTTAATAATAAGTTACAGTTTGGTTTTTTGGGGAAGAGAGAGTCGAATTTTCCGGTTTTTTATATAAATTTAACGGAATTATTTCGCATAAGCTGCTGTCATACGGATACAACTTCAAGAGGTTGCAAACGATGAGAGTGTTCAAGAAGTACCTGCCACTGATGGTGGCAAAACATGTCAAAACCTTCTTCAAGGGGCGGATTTACATCCACGGCAGGGGGCGCTTCGATTTCCAGTCGGGCTTGCTGATGATGCCATTGCAAGCCGACATTCCCCATCGCCAGACGGTGCTCGAGGTCAATGAACTGATTTCAAGGCTCCACATGGATGCCGCCTGAGGCGCCTCAGGCTGACCCTGGTCCCCCTCATGCCCGCCCCTGTGCGGGCATGATTGTTGATGGCGCCTGGGCGCGGCGCCAACCGTTCGCGTCATGGCGCTTCTTCCTGCGTTGGCAGGCTTGCTTATCCTGATTGCCTCTCTATACTCGCGCGCAATACCCGCCTTTTTATTCTGGATATCGCAATGCCCCTTGCCTTCCTGTTTCCCTTCTCCTGCATGGCCATCTGGGCTGGCAATGGCATCGTCAGCAAGCTGGCGGTCGGGGTGTTGTCTCCAGCAGCGCTCGCCTGGTCGCGCTGGATGGTGGCGGCCCTGGTGCTGACCCCGTTTCTGGCTCACCGGGCCTGGCGCGAGCGCCGCAAACTGCGGGCCGGTTTCTCGAAGCTGGCGGTGCTGGCCCTGCTCGGGATGGTCTTGAACCAGACCTTTGGCTATTACGCGGCCCAGACCCTGGGGGCCACCGAGATTGGCCTGATGATGGGACTGACCCCCTTGATGACGGTGCTGCTCAGCATCTGGTTGCTGCGCGAGCGGCCCACCTGGGGGGCGCTGCTGGGAGGCGCCATCTCCATTCTGGGGCTGGCGATTTTGTTGGGGCAGGGGGATCCGGCCCGGCTGCTGACCCAGGGCATCCATATCGGTTCCGTCTACATGCTGCTCTCGGCGGCCACCTATGCGCTCTACAGCGTGCTGCTCAAGCGCTGGGATCTGGGGCTGGACAACTGGTCCATGCTCTACGGTCAGGTGCTGTGCAGCCTCCTGTTCCTCACCCCCTTCTATCTGCTGGTGGACGGGCACTGGCCCGATGGCAGCGCCCTCTGGCTCATCCTCTATGCGGGGATCCCGACCTCGGCCCTCTCGCCCTGGCTCTGGATGCAGGGCATTGCCCTGCTCGGGGCGAGCCGCACCGCCATCTTCATGAACCTGTTGCCGGTGATGACGGCCGCCCTTGCCATCAGCTGGCTCGGGGAGCGGCTCACCAGCTATCACCTCATCGGTGGCGGCATGACCCTGATGGGGGTGCTGCTGGCGCAGTTGCTGGTGAGGCCCGTGACGGTGCGAAGGGGCGCCCGGCTCGCGGTGGCGGGCTGTCAGGAAAAGTAGGATAAAAAAAGACCGCCCTCGAGGCGGTCTTTTTGGTTCGGTGCCCAGCGTCACTGCGCCGTCAGATAGAGATCCTTGGCATAGACAAGGTCTTGCGGGTTCTGGTAGGGGTAGCCCTTGACGTTGGGTTTGAGCAGCCGTGATTTCACGTAGAAGTAGACAGGGGCGATGGGGGCCTCCTCGTCGATCAGCACCTCGGCCTGCTGATAGAGGCGGTTGCGCTCGGCGGGGTCCTTGGCGTCGTGGGCCTTGGCCAGGAGGGCGTCGTACTCCTTGTTGAACCACTTGCCGCTGTTGGCGCTGCTGCTGGAGGTCATGATGTCGAGGAAGGTGGAGGCATCGTTGTAGTCTCCGTTCCAGGAGTAGCGGCTCACCCCGAAGTCACCCTCGTTCAGGGCCGACACCATGGTCTTCCACTCCATGTTGTTGAGCTCCGCCTTGACCCCCAGGTTGTGCTTCCACATGGAGGAGATGGCGAGCGCTATCTTCTTGTGCCCCTCGTTGGTGTTGTAGAGGATGTCCACCGTCAGCGGCTTGTCAGGGCCGTAACCCGCCTCGCCAAGCAGCGCCTTGGCCTGCTTGATGCGCTCTTCCTTGCTCATCAGCTCGCTGGCGGGGCGTTTGAGCTCGAAGCCGTCCACGCTCGGCGGGGTCAGGCTGAAGGCGGAGAGCTGCCCCTGTCCCAGGATCTTCTCCGTGATGGTGTCCCGGTCGATGGCAAGAGACAGTGCCTTGCGCACCCTGACGTCGTCAAAGGGTTTGCGCTGGGTGTTGAAGACGTAGTAGTAGGTGGCGAGCATGGGGGCGCTCACCAGCTCCTCCGGGCTCTGGCGCTTGATCTGCTGATACTGCTCCAGGGGATAGGTGGTGTAGTGCAGCTCGCTCGCACGATAGCGGTTGTAGGCCGCGGTATCGGAGACGATCTCCAGATAGATCACCTTGTTCAGCACGGTGTGCTCGTTGTCCCAGTAGTGGGGGTTGCGCTCGGCGATGAGGCGCTCGTTCGGGGTCCACTCCTTGAGGGCGAAGGCGCCGTTGGAGACGATGTTGGCCGGTTTGACCCACTCATGACCGAACTTCTCGATGGTGGCCTTGGGCGCCGGGAAGGTGGTGTAGTGGGAGAGGGTCTTGAGGAAGAAGGGGACCGGGTTTTTCAGGGTGATCTGCAGGGTGTAGTCATCGAGCGCCTTGATCCCCAGGGCATCCGGGCTCTGCTTGCCCTGCACCACGTCGCTGGCATTGGCGACGCCGGTCAGCTCGATGAACCAGGCGTAGTTGGAGGCGTTCTTGGGGTCCGCCGCCCGCTGCCAGCCATAGACGTAGTCCGCCGCCGTCACCGGCTCGCCATTGGACCATTTGGCATCGGGTCTGAGCTTGAAGGTGTAGACGGTGCCCGTGGCATCGAGCTCGTAGCCAAGGGCGCCCGCCGCCTGCAGCTTGCCGTTGCCATCCAGGGTATAGAGCCCCTCGAACAGATCGTTGACGACGTCGCTGCCCGCGCTCTCTTCCACCATCTGGGGATCGATGGAGGCAGGCTCGGTGCCGATGTTGCGCACGAACACTTGCTGGGCGGCTGGCAGAAGCTGGGTGCCTTCAGGCACCTGGGCGGCGAGGACGGGGAGGGTGAGCAGAGCGGCAACCACCCCGGCGATAAGTGACTTTTTCATTGAATATCCTTATGTTTTTTTGCTTCCAAAGCGCAGCCAGTGTGCGGGATTGGGGGGCAGATCTCAAGAGGGGCGCCTCTGGCGCAACATTGCCGGGCGCCAGGGGGAGCAAGGTGGGCAGCCGCGTCGGCCAGGATGCATTCTTGTCACGAATTAACCTCCCAAAAGATGCCGGATGGCACCCTTGTTTCACGGCGAAAGCCCGTGGTGGCGCGGTTTTCTGGCGATTTAAAGAACGGCTTAATTCGCTGCAAAAACAAAAAACAGGCGTTACATTGGGTTACAAAACAACGCTGCCGGGGATCGGCACTTTTTTTGCCGACACTTGCAAACGTTTTCAACGGCCAACGGAAACGATCTTAAAGGAACAAGAATGCGAAACATGATCACCATGGGCGAGTTCATCGTCAAAAAGCAGGCGGACTACCCGACCGCGACCGGCGAGCTGACCTCCTTGCTCAGCTCCATCCGCCTGGCCGCCAAGGTGGTGAACCGGGAGATCAACAAGGCGGGTCTGGCGGACATCATCGGCTCCATCGGCGCCGAAAACGTGCAGGGCGAGGTGCAGCAGAAGCTGGACGTCTATGCCAACGAGCGCTTCAAGGCGGCGCTGGAGGCCCGTGGCGAGGTGTGCGGCATGGCCTCTGAGGAGGAGGAGGACTTCGTCTCCTTCGATTCCGAGCTCTCTCGTCACTCCAAGTACGTGGTGCTGATAGACCCCCTCGACGGCTCCTCCAACATCGACGTCAACGTCTCGGTCGGGACCATCTTCTCCATCTACCGCCGGGTCAGCAAACCGGGCGCCGGGGTCACTCTGGAGGACTTCCTGCAGCCGGGTCACCGTCAGGTCGCGGCGGGCTACGTGGTCTACGGCTCCTCCACCATGCTGGTCTACACCACCGGCTTTGGGGTCAACGGCTTCACCTATGACCCCTCCATCGGCTGCTTCTGCCTCTCCCACGAGAACATCCGCATTCCGGAGGAGGGCAAGATCTACTCCATCAACGAGGGCAACTACATCAAGTTCCCGGACGGGGTGAAGAAGTACCTGAAATACTGCCAGGAGCGTGACGAGGCGACTCACAGGCCCTATACCTCCCGCTACATCGGCTCCCTGGTGTCGGATTTCCACCGCAACCTGCTCAAGGGGGGCATCTACATCTACCCGTCCGGCACCAACTCCCCGAACGGCAAGCTGCGCCTGCTCTATGAGTGCAACCCCATGGCCTTCCTGGTGGAGCAGGCCGGTGGCAAGGCGTCCGATGGCTTTGGCCGCATCATGGACATCCAGCCTACCGCTCTGCACCAGCGCACCCCCTACTTCGTCGGGTCCACCAGGATGGTGGAGCGGGCCGAGGCCTTCATGCGGGAGTTCTCCGCCCACGAGGATCCGGCCAACCAGGGCTGAGCCCGGGCCAGCGTCCCTTCGTCACGGGAGCCGTCAAGGCTCCCGTTTTTATTGGCGTGCAGGCGGGTGTAGCCAGGTTGATATGCTGACGGACTGACGGACTGACGGACTGACGGACTGACGGACTGACGGACTGACGGACTGACGGACTGACGGACTGACGGACTGACGGACTGACGGACTGACGGACGGACTGACGGACGGACTGATGGACTGACGCGGCGCCTCGGTTGTCGCGGTGCAATGGCTGGTGGCCCCCTGGCCGGGATGCCTGGCCTGGATACCTGGTCTGGATACGTGGGCGGGATAAATACGGCACGGGCCATCTGCGGGGCTATCGAGGCGCGTTGAACCCGTTTTTTGCCCACGATCATCCCCACATCCATCTGTTTTTCAGATGGGTTATGACTCAATGTATCGTATCAAAAGATGGATTCGGCGGCAAAATGGTGCTGCCAGAAGGGCGAACCGAGGCGTCGGGGGCAAGAAGGCGGGCCGGGGGCGAGATGCCGCCCCTTGCCAGCAACGAAACGGGAGCCCTGGGGCTCCCGTTGTTGTAGGCGGCAGGTCGCGCCCTGCTGACGTCATGCTTCCCCTCAGGGGGTGGCATGGCGGGCGAGATCCGCCAGCAGGCCGTCCACCAGTTTGAGGCGCATGGCCCTGTCCTGGGTCGGTACCTGGAAGCGCAGCCGGGTCGGCCCGTCCATCTTGTAGATGCGCGGCTGCTCCGAGAGCAGCTTGACCAGATAGGCCGGGTTGACGCGGGTTTCCTGGGTAAAGTCCAGATAGCCGCCGCGCTCGCTCATCTCCACCCGGCGAATGCCCAGCGCCGTGGCGCGCTGGCGGAAGGCGGCCAGCTCCATCAGCGTCTTGGTCGGCTCCGGCAAGAGGCCGAAGCGATCGATGAGCTCCACTTTGAGCTCCCGCAGCTCCTGCTCGTCCGCCGCACTGGCGATGCGCTTGTACATGGAGAGGCGCATGTTGACGTCCGGGATGTAGTCGTCCGGGAGCAAGGCGGGCAGGCGCAGCTCTACCTCGGTGTGCTGGCTCATGAGCTGCTCCAGCGACGGCTCCTTGCCATGTTTGAGCGCCTCCACCGCCTGCTCCAGCATCTCCATGTAGAGGGTGAAGCCCACCGATTCAATCTGGCCGCTCTGATCGTCGCCGAGCAGCTCGCCCGCGCCCCGGATCTCCAGATCGTGGGTGGCGAGCGCAAAGCCGGCGCCGAGATCTTCCAGCGACGCGATGGCCTCCAGCCGCTTGGCCGCATCCTTGGTCATCAGCTTGGGATGGGGGGTGAGCAGGTAGGCATAGGCCTGGTGGTGGGAGCGACCGACCCGGCCCCGCAGCTGGTGCAACTGGGCCAGACCGAGATGATCCGCCCGGTCCATGATGATGGTGTTGGCGCTCGGCACGTCGATGCCGGTCTCGATGATGGTGGTGCACACCAGCAGGTTGAAGCGCTGGTGGTAGAAGTCCGACATCACCCGCTCGAGCTCCCGCTCGCGCATCTGGCCGTGGGCGATGCCGATGCGCGCCTCCGGCACCAGCTCGGCAAGATCGGCGGCGCACTTCTCGATGCTCTCCACGTCGTTGTGCAGGTAGTAGACCTGGCCGCCACGCTTCAATTCCCGCAGTACCGCCTCGCGCACCACCGCAGGTTCGTGCTGGCGCACGAAGGTCTTGATGGCGAGCCGCTTGGCGGGCGGGGTAGCGATGATGGAGAGATCCCGCATGCCGGACATGGCCATGTTGAGGGTGCGGGGAATGGGGGTCGCGGTGAGGGTGAGGATATCCACGTCGGCGCGCAGCGCCTTGATCTTCTCCTTCTGGCGCACCCCGAAGCGGTGCTCCTCGTCGACGATGAGCAGGCCCAGATCCTTGAAGGTGAGCTCGGCGCCGAGCAGCTTGTGGGTGCCGATGATGATGTCCACCTTGCCCTCGGCCATCTCCTTCATCACGGCGCTCTGCTCCTTGGCGGAGCGGAAGCGGCTCAGCACTTCCACCCGCACCGGCCAGTTGGCGAATCGGTCGCGGAAGTTGTCGTAGTGTTGCTGGGCCAGGAGGGTGGTGGGCACCAGCACGGCCACCTGCTTGCCGCCGTGCACGGCCACAAAGGCCGCCCGCATCGCCACTTCGGTCTTGCCAAAGCCCACGTCGCCGCACACCAGGCGGTCCATGCTCTTGGCCTGGCACATGTCGCCGAGCACAGCGTTGATGGCATTGAGCTGATCCTCGGTCTCCTCGAACGGGAAGCTCGCGGCAAACTGGCTGTAGGCCTCCCGGTCGTGTTTGAAGGCAAAGCCGTGACGGGCTGCCCGCATGGCATAGACATCCAGCAGCTCGGCCGCCACGTCCCGCACCTTTTCCGCCGCCTTGCGCCGCGCCTTGACCCAGGCCTCGCCGCCGAGCTTGTGGCTGGGCGGGTTGTCGGAGCCGGTGTAGCGGCTGATCAGGTGCAAACTGGTGACCGGCACGAACAGCTTGTCGCCGCCGGCGTATTCCAGGGTCAGAAACTCGGTGGGCAGGCCGCCGGCATCGATGGTCTCGAGCCCCAGGTAGCGACCGACCCCGTGATCCAGGTGCACCACCGGCTGGCCCTGGGTCAGCTCGCCCAGGTTTCGGATCACCGCATCCGAGCTCAGGTTCTTGCTCTTGTCCCGCTGGCGCTTGCTGCGGATCTTGCCGCCGAGCAGCTCGGCCTCGGTGATGAGGGCAAGGGGCATCTGGCCGGGCTCTTGCAGCAGGAAGCCCCGCTCCAGGGGACAGACCAGCAGCCCGTGGCGCGCATCGCTCACCAGGAAGGCGTCGAGGGAGGCAAACTCCCGGGGTTGCAGGTTGATCCGTGCAAGCAGATCCCCGAGCCCCTCGCGCCGCCCCTCGGACTCCACCGCAAACAGGGTGCGCCCGGCAAAGCCTTGCAGGAAGCCGTCAAGGGCCAGCAGGGGCTGCTCCTTGCTGTGGTCGAGCTGCAGATCCGGCAGGGGGGCGAGGGGCAGATCGTGCTGACCCGCTCCGCCGTCAACGGTCGCCTCCTGCAGACGCACGGCGCCATAGTCCCCGAGGGCGGCGAAGAGCTGCTCCACCGGCAGATAGATCTGCTGGGGCGGCAGCAGGGGACGGGTGTTGTCCCAGCGCCTGTCTTCATAGCGCTGGCCGATGTCGTTCCAGAAGCGCTGGGCCGCGGGGTAGATCTCCCCCACGGTGAGCAGCAGGGTGTTTTCGGGCAGGTAATCAAACAGGCTGGCGGTCTGCTGGAAGAAGAGCGGCAGGTAGTATTCGATACCGGCGGGCCAGCGCCCCTTGCTCACCTCCTGATAGACGGAGCCCTCGGCGCGGGAGATCTCGAACTGTTCGCGATACTGGCCACGAAACAGCTCGATGGCCCCCTCGTCGGTGGGAAATTCCCGTGCGGGCAGGAGGCTCACCGACTTCACCGGCTCGCTGGAGCGCTGGGTCTCGGGATCGAACGGGCGGATGGAGTCCACCTCGTCATCGAAAAAATCAATGCGATAGGGGCGGCTGCTCCCCATGGGGAAGAGATCCAGCAGGGAGCCGCGGGCGGCGAATTCGCCGTGCTCCAGCACCTGTTCCACCGCCACGTAGCCCGCCTCCGCCAGACGCCCGCGCAGCTGCTGCAGGTTGAGGCGCTGGCCGCTTGTGACCATCAGGCTGTATTTGTCGAGATAAGCCTGGGGCGCCGTGCGCAGCATCAGGGTGGAGATGGGCACGATGAGCACGCCGTGGCGCATCTGCGGCAACTGGTAGAGGGTCTCGAGGCGCTGGGAGATGATGTCCTGGTGGGGAGAGAAGCTGTCGTAGGGCAGGGTCTCCCAGTCCGGGAACAGCAGCACCGGGCAATCCTGATCCGCCAGCAGGAACCCCAGTTCCTGTTCAAGGCGCAGGGCGCTCGGGGTATCGGCGGTGACCAGCAGGACGGGTCTTCGGGCTTCCCGGGTGAGGCGGGCGGCAACCAGAGCCAGGCTGCTGCCGACCAGCTGGCCGAACGTTGTCTTCTGGCCCGCTTTGGCGGGCAAGGCGGGGAGGGTCATTGGCATCATCGGAGTCTTTTACTGTTGGCGTTCTTTTGACATGGACCTGGGTTAGCGCTGACGTTCCTGGGCACGCAGCTTGAGCTGTTTCGACTGCACATGCAGGCTGGCGCGCACCAGCAGCTCCCGGTCATCCTCGCGGATGCGTACGTAGTCGAGCACCACGTGGGTGCCGTGCTCTCCGGCGTCCCGCTGCACGACCTCGCCGTAGCAGTAGACGGCGGAGGCCTCTTCCCGCAGGAAGATCTTGAGCCGCACGATCTGGTGCAGGGCGGGGGCCTCCCCGTGCCCCTGGTGGGGGTGCAGGTAGGTGAGCTGCCCGGCGCCAAAGCGCAGGGTGTGGAAGCGGTGCTCGGGATGATCCTGGGCCGCCAGCACATAGCCCATGATCATGTCGATCTTGCGGGACTGCTGATTGATGATCTCCACCAGATCGTGCATGGACTCGTTCTGGCTGCGCAGCAACCGGCTGCTCACCAGATCGATGGAGGTGATGGCGGAGGCGATGCGAAACGGCTCGGGCAACTCGGCCTCCAGGGCCTCCAGCGTCGGCAGACGAAAGTCGGCCGGCATGGGGATCACATTGACCGGCGTGGCATGGGTGACGCTGAAGAACTGTTCCTGCATGGAGGCTATCCCTTGTTGTCATAGACGGTTTCCCTTTATTATCCGGTATCTTATTTCGTTGGCAACGTAGATATCCTTGAAGACCGGACTTTTTCAGCCACTGTCGCTGGCCATCGGCCTGCGTTATGCAGGCTCGCGACGCAGTAACCGCTTCGTCTCCTTTATCTCCCTGTTCTCCACCTTTGGCATCGCCATCGGGGTCGCCGCCCTGATGGTGGTGATCTCGGTGATGAACGGGTTCGAAGGCCAGCTCAAGGGGCGCATCCTCGGGGTGATCCCCCATGTGGTGGTGACCAATCAGGCCGGACGCATCGAGGCCGAGCCCGAAGGTCTGCCCGATCTGGCCGGCTTGCCCCACGTGGTGGCCACGGCCCCCATGCTCGACAGCGAAGGCATGCTGCAAAGCCCGGGTCAGCTCACCGGCGTGAGCGTGCAGGGGATCGATCCCGCCCGCTGGCCCAAGGATGACATCCTGCACGCCCAGATGCTGGGAGGGCGCCTTGACAGCCTGCAGGCCGGTGAATACCACATCGTGCTGGGGCAGGGGGTGGCCAGCCGACTCAAGGTCTCTATCGGCGACCAGGTGCGTCTCATTCTGACCGAAGGTACCCGCTTTACCCCCTTTGGCCGGGTGCCGGCCCAGCGTCTTTTCACCGTCTCCGGCATTTTCGGGGTCGGCGCCGACGTGGACAGCCAGGTGGCCCTGATTGCCCTGGGGGATGCCCAGCGCATGCTGCGCCTGCCCGCAGACAAGGTGGGCGGCATCCGCCTCTGGCTGGACGATCCCTTCGCCGCCGACGAGGTGGTGAAGACCGCGTTGCCGGACGGGCTGGAGTGGCAGGACTGGCGCCGCGAGCGCGGCGAGCTGTTCCAGGCGGTGGCCATGGAAAAACGGATGATGGGGCTGATGCTGGTGCTGATCATCGCGGTCGCCACCTTCAACATCCTCTCCGCCCTGGTGATGGTGGTCACCGACAAGGAAGGGGAGGTGGCCATCCTGCGTACCATGGGCATGAGCGAATCCGGCATCGTCAAGATCTTCATGGTGCTGGGGGCGTCGAGCGGCGTCATCGGCGCCCTGTTCGGGGGGCTGGCGGGGCTGGCGCTCTGCTTCGGCCTCAATCCTCTGCTCAATGCCCTTGGGCTCAACCTCTATATGGCGGCGGGGGGCAGCGGTCTGCCGGTCATCGTCGAGCCGGCCCAGGTCATGACCATCCTGCTGGGTGCCGTGCTGCTGAGTTTCAGTGCCACCCTTTATCCGGCCTCCCGCGCGGCCCGGGTCAAACCGGCGGAGGCGCTGCGTTATGAATAATTCATCTTCTGTTGTTACTGGTGCCGGTGTTGCTACCGGCGCCAGCGTTGTTACAGGTGCAAGTGGAGCCTCCTTTATGAATCAATCCGTCTCCTGCGAGCCGCTGCTGCGCTGCCAGGCCCTCAATCATGTCTACAAAGAGGGCAATCTGGAGACCCAGGTACTCAAGGGGATCGAGCTGGACGTCGCCCCCGGGGAGATGCTGGCGGTGGTGGGGAGCTCGGGCTCCGGCAAGACCACCCTGCTGCACCTGATGGGGGCGCTGGACAACCCCTCCAGCGGCGCCGTGCTGTTCAAGGGGCAGGACATCCATGGCTGGGACAGCCGTACCCAGGCGAGGTTTCGCAACCAGGAGCTGGGTTTCGTTTACCAGTTCCACCACCTGCTCTCGGAATTCAGCGCGCTGGAAAATGCGGCCATGCCGCTGCTGATCGCCGGTGAGTCGGTGGCCAGCGCCACCGAGAAGGCGAGCAAGATGCTGGGGCGGGTGGGGCTCTCCCACCGTCTCAACCACAGACCGTCCGAGCTCTCCGGTGGCGAGCGCCAGCGGGTGGCCATCGCCCGTGCCCTGGTCAACGAACCCAGCCTGGTGCTGGCGGACGAGCCCACCGGCAACCTGGATCATGCCAGCGCCACCGCCGTCTATGAGCTCTTGTGCGAGCTCAACCGCGAGCTTGGCACCGCGTTCGTGGTGGTGACCCATGACTTGAGCCTGGCGGCCAAGCTCCACCGCCGGGTCACCCTGGTGAGCGGCATCATGGCGGAGGTCGCCTGATGTTCAAACCGCTGCCCCTGTTCCTGGGCCTGCGTTACAGCCGCTCCCGCCGCCGCAACGGCTTCATCGCCTTTATCTCGGCCTCTTCCCTCATCGGCATCGCCCTCGGGGTGATGGCCCTCATTCTTGGCCTCTCCGCCATGAACGGGTTCGAGCGGGAGCTCAAGAACCGGGTGCTCTCCGTGGTACCCCACGGCGAGCTCATCGGCATGGAGGCGCCACTGCCTGACTGGCCGCGGCTCAGGGACTACCTGCTGGCCCAGCCCGGGGTGGAGGCGGCTGCCCCGGTCATTCGCCTGGACGGCCTGCTGGAGCACGGCTCCGCCCTCAAGGGGGTCCAGCTGCGTGCGGTGCTGCCGGAGCTGGAAGCCAATCTCTCCGATGCGGGCAACTTCATGACGGGGCGGGGCCTTCGCGAGCTGCAGGCGGGTGAACACGGGGTCATCCTCGGCAAGATCATCGCCGACAAGCTGGGGGTCAAGACAGGGGACACCGTCACCCTGCTGCTGCCCCAAGCGGGGGATGCCGCCGGCATCAAGAACCCGAAACGGGAGGCGCTCACCGTGGTGGGGCTGCTCGAGATCGGCGGCCAGCTCGACGGCCTGCTCGGCTTCATGCACCTGGCGGACGCCCAGGCCATCACCGGCATGGGCAGCGCGGTGGAGGGGTTCAGCCTCAAGGTGAGCGACGTGCTCAAGGCCCAGTCCATCACGGTGGCGGCGGCCCAGAAATTCCCGCACTACGTCTATATCAGCAGCTGGATGAGCCGTCAGGGTTATCTCTATCAGGACATCCAGATGGTGCGCACCGTGATGTACGTGGTGATGCTGATGGTGGTGGCGGTGGCCTGCTTCAACATCGTCTCCACCCTGGTGATGGCGGTGAACGAGAAGCGCAGCGAGATCGCCATCTTGAAGACCATGGGGGCGAGCCCGGGCCAGATCCGGCTCACCTTCGTCATCCAGGGGATGGTGAACGGGGTGGCGGGAGCCTTGCTAGGCGCCCTGCTGGGCGGCCTGCTCTCCAGCAAGCTGACCCAGATCCTGAGCGCCATCGAAGGAGTGATCGGGCACCGTTTCCTCAATCCGGACATCTACTTCATCGACTTCCTGCCGACCGAGCTGCACATGCAGGACTTGCTCATCGTGACCGGCGCCGCCATCCTGATGAGCCTGGTGGCGACCCTCTATCCCGCCTGGCGGGCGAGCGGCCTGGTGCCGTCCCGGGAGCTGGGGCATTGATGCCCATGGATGTGATAACGGGCCCTGCGGGGCCCTTTTTATTGTCACTCTTTTGTGGGGAACCCCCCGAAGTGGCGGTTATCGAGGCAATACGCAGGAGGAGATGATGCCCGGTGCCGTGTTGATGGCATCAATGGGCATTCAACTCATCGAGAGGCAGTGAAAAACTCCCCACGAAGACATCGATGAAGTAGCGCATGGCGGGGTTCATCCTGGCGTCCAGCATCTGCTCGAGGCGCTTTCGCGCGGGCTCGAACTCCCGGTTGCCGACGCTCAGCTCCTCCAGACACTTGGTGTAGGCACAGAGGGTGTCTGCATCCTTCACCAGGCTGGTGAGGGCCTCGTCCTGGGCGCCGGAGTCGAGCAGGGGGCGAAAGTCCTCGACCAGCTCAGGCGGCAACATGCCCAGCAGGCGCTGCTCGGCGGCAAGCTCAATCTTCTTGTATTCACGGGCGATTTCGGGATTGAAGTACTTGACCGGGGTGGGCAGATCCCCGGTCAGCACCTCGCTGCTGTCGTGGTAGAGGGCCATGACGGCGGCCCGGTCTGCATCCACCTGAGCGCCGAACAGGCGATTGCTGATAAGGCCGAGGGCGTGGGCCACCATGGCAACCTGCAAGCTGTGCTCGGCGATGTTTTCGGGCTGGATGTTGCGCATCAGGGGCCAGCGGTAGATGAGGCGCATACGGGCGAGGTTGGCAAAAAAATGGCTGGGCAGCATGAAAGACCTCGAATGGGGCAATGAAAAAGGGCAGACCCTAGTCTGCCCTTTTTTCCACCCGCAAGGATAGTCTGAGATGGGCTGTCAGCGGATGTAGCGGCCCGATTCGGCCTCGTGGTTGGTCACTATCATCTGGCCGATGGGGGCCAGGCTGATGAGGGCCAGCTTGAGGTGCTGGATGCCGAACGGGATGCCGACGATGGTGACGAAACAGGCCAGCGCCGAGGCGATGTGGCCGATGGCCAGCCAGACCCCGATGAGCACAAACCAGAGAATGTTGCCAATCAGCCCCAGGGCACCGGTGCCGATGTCGCTCTGGCCCGTCATGCTCTTGCGGCTCACCGCCTGCTTGCCAAACGGGAAGAAGGTGAAGGTGCCGATGACGAAGCAGGCGCGTCCCCAGGGGATCCCGATGAGGGAGATGAAGCAGAGCAGCCCCGCCAGCCACCAGGCCAGCCCCATGAAGACGCCTCCCAGCACGAACCAGAGCAGATTGAACAAGAAGCGGAAAAAGGACATGTGGGTGACTCCAGCAGCACGTGAATTGGTTGTCACCATAGCGAGCCCGGCCGGGGGACGCAATGGCACAGGCGAGAAGGTGGACAATTTGGGTCGCAGCACGCCATTTTTGTGCCTGATTGGCGGCGGATGGCGATCAAAATGGCCCGTTCGCCGTGAAAAAGAGTGAGCCAGTGCAAATTATTGCGGATGGAATGCTTGAACTCGGTGCAAGGCTTCCCCATATAGGAGAAAGTCTTGCGCAAATTGTGCTGTCTGTGCCCCGGATGGGGGATGTGCGGCTCGACGCGACCACTGCACGCCGCTATAATGTCGCGTCATATTTTCTCATCACAAAGACAGTCGTTGTCTTTATAAACAGGAAGACTCCGGGCTTGCCCGGGGGCAATAAAGGGTCAGCACGCAGTGCTGAGTTGAACGAGGTAAAAGAATGCAAGTTTCTGTAGAGACAACCCAGGGTCTGGAACGCCGTCTTACCATCACTGTACCGGCCGCTACCGTTGACGCCGCCGTGCGCAAAGAATTGAATGGCCTGGCCAAAACCCGTCGCATCGACGGTTTCCGTCCTGGCAAGGCTCCGGTTGCCATCATCAAGAAGATGTTCGGTGCCATGGCTCACGCCCGCGTTGCCGATGAAATGATGCAGAACAACTTCATCAAGGCCATCATCGAGAACAAACTGAGCCCGGCTGGCGCCCCGACCATGGATCCGAAAGAGATCAAAGAAGGTCAGGATTTCGAGTTCACCGCCACTTTCGAAGTGTATCCGGAGTTCGAAGTTGCCGGTCTGGAGAGCATCAAGGTCGAGAAGCCGGTTGCCACCGTTAAGGACAGCGACCTGGAAAACATGATCGACACCCTGCGCAAGCAGCACGCCACCTGGACTGAAGCCGCTGTGGCTGCCGCCAACGGCATGCGTGTGACCATGGACTTCGTCGGTTCCATCGACGGTGAAGAGTTCGACGGTGGCAAGGCTGAAGGCTTCACTCTGGAACTGGGCGCTGGCCGCATGATCCCGGGCTTCGAAGACGCCATCCTGGGCAAGAAAGCGGGCGACGAGTTCACCATCGAGGTGACTTTCCCGGCTGACTACCACGCCGAAGCCCTGAAGGGCAAGGCTGCCAAATTTGCTTCCAAGCTGCACAAGGTTGAAGAGCAGGTGCTGCCCGAGCTGACCGAAGAGTTCGTCAAGCGTTTCGGCATCGAGAGCGGCAGCGTTGAAGAACTGAAGGCAGAAGTGCGCAAGAACATGGAGCGCGAACTGGCCCAGGCCCTGAAAAACAGCGTGAAAGAGCAGGTACTGAACGGCCTGGTTGAAACCAACCAGATCGATCTGCCGAAAGCTGCCGTTGCCCAGGAAATCGACACCCTGCGTCAGCAGGCTCTGCAGCGCTTCGGTGGCTTCCAGGGCGGCAACGCCCCCGAGCTGCCGGCCGAGCTGTTCCAGGCCCAGGCCGAGCGCCGTGTCCGCGTTGGTCTGCTGCTGGGTGACGTCATCCGCACCAACGAGATCAAGGCTGACGACGCCCGTGTGACCAGCATCATCGAGTCCATGGCCACTGCCTACGAAGATCCGAAAGAAGTGATCGAGTACTATCAGCAGAACGAGCAGATGCTGAACGGCGTGCGCAACCTGGCCATTGAAGATCAAGCCATCGATCTGATCCTGTCCAAGGCGCAAGTCACCGAGAAAGAAGTTGCCTTCGACGAAGTGATCAACAAGTCCGGTGCCGCTGCCTAAGAACATTTGACTTAAGGTCAAAACTGTTAAGTATAATGGCTCGTGTGATCTCCACTCGGGCCATTTTATTTTAGGGACAATGCCTTATGTACAAGAACTATAACGATGTGACTGAATCCCCACGCAATGCGCTCATCCCGATGGTGGTAGAGCAAACCGCGAAAGGGGAGCGTTCCTACGACATCTATTCCCGTCTGCTGAAAGAGCGGGTGATCTTCCTGACCGGTCAGGTCGAGGATCACATGGCGAACCTGGTGGTGGCCCAACTGCTGTTCCTGGAGTCCGAGAACCCGGATCAGGACATCAGCATCTACATCAACTCGCCGGGTGGTGCCGTCACTGCGGGTATGTCCATCTATGACACCATGCAGTTCATCAAGCCGGACGTGAGCACCGTCTGCATGGGGCAGGCCTGCTCCATGGGGGCCTTCCTGCTGGCCGGTGGCGCCAAGGGCAAGCGTTTCTGCCTGCCCAATGCCCGAGTGATGATCCACCAGCCGCTGGGCGGCTTCCAGGGGCAGGCTTCTGACATCCAGATCCATGCCCAGGAGATCCTGAAAATCAAGAATACCCTGAACGATCGTCTGGCGTTCCATACCGGTCAGGACATGGCCACCATCGAGCACGACACCGACCGTGACAATTTCATGTCTGCCGAGCAGGCCGTTGCCTATGGTCTGGTTGACGGCATCCTGAGCCAGCGCGGCTGAGCAGGGTACCCCGTCCTGTTGTAAACTCAACAGGACGATCCATCTTCTATTGATAAAACGAGGTCGCTGAATGACAGAGAAACGCAAGGGTGAGGGCGACAAGCTGCTGTATTGCTCTTTCTGCGGCAAAAGCCAGCATGAAGTGCGCAAGCTGATCGCTGGCCCTTCCGTCTACGTATGTGATGAGTGTGTCGAGCTGTGCAACGACATCATCCGCGAAGAGATCCGCGAGATCTCTCCCAAGCGCGATGGTAGCGAGCTGCCGACCCCTCATGAAATCCGCGCCCATCTGGACGACTACGTGATCGGTCAGGAGTACGCCAAGAAGGTGCTGGCAGTGGCTGTCTACAACCACTACAAGCGTCTTCGCAGCGGCAGCGAGTCCGGTGGCGTGGAGCTGGGCAAATCCAACATTCTGCTGATTGGCCCCACCGGCAGCGGCAAGACTCTGCTGGCCGAGACCCTGGCTCGTCTGCTGGATGTGCCCTTCACCATGGCCGATGCTACCACCCTGACCGAAGCCGGTTACGTGGGCGAGGACGTGGAGAACATCATCCAGAAGTTGCTGCAAAAGTGCGACTACGACGTGGAGAAGGCCCAGCGCGGTATCGTCTACATCGACGAGATCGACAAGATCTCCCGCAAGTCGGACAACCCCTCCATCACCCGCGACGTGTCCGGGGAAGGGGTGCAGCAGGCCCTGCTGAAACTGATCGAAGGCACCATCGCCTCCGTGCCGCCCCAGGGCGGTCGCAAGCACCCGCAGCAGGAGTTTTTGCAGGTCGACACCTCCAAGATCCTGTTCATCTGTGGTGGTGCCTTCGCGGGGCTGGACAAGGTGATCGAGCAGCGTTCCGTCAAGGGCACCGGCATCGGTTTTGGCGCCGAGGTGAAATCCAAGAATGCCAAGGCAACCCTGAGCGAGAATTTTGCCAAGGTGGAGCCGGAAGATCTCATCAAGTACGGTCTCATCCCCGAGTTCATCGGTCGTCTGCCGGTGGTCGCGACCCTGACCGAGCTTGACGAGGCGGCCCTCATCCAGATCCTGAAAGAGCCGAAGAACGCGTTGACCAAGCAGTATGCCGCGCTGTTTGCCCTGGAAGAGGTGGAGCTGGAGTTTCGTGACGACGCGCTCAATGCCATTGCCCGCAAGGCCATGGAGCGCAAAACCGGTGCCCGGGGTCTGCGTTCCATTGTCGAGGCCGTGCTGCTCGACACCATGTATGACCTGCCCTCCCTGAAAGGGGTCAGCAAGGTGGTGATCGACGAGACGGTGATCAAGGGAGACTCCGCGCCCCTGATGATCTACGACAATCCCGAGACTCAGGCCGCAGCCTCAGAGTAACTGTCTGATTTTTAATCACATAAAGGGGCTTTTTGCCCCTTTCATGCTTTTTACGGCCAAGGCGATTGAATCTCATCTTTGCGCCCCCATATACTCAGCCAAGCCTTTGCCAACGGTATAACAAGCCGAGAGGACATATATGAACCTAGAGCGTTCAGAACGCATCGAGATTCCCGTCCTGCCTCTTCGTGACGTGGTGGTCTATCCCCACATGGTCATTCCACTCTTTGTGGGGCGGGAAAAATCCATTCGCTGTCTGGAAGCGGCCATGGAGCAGGACAAGAAAGTCCTGCTGGTGGCCCAGAAGGATGCGTCGACTGACGAACCGACGGTGGAGGAAATTTTCTCCGTCGGGACAGTGGCCAATATTCTGCAGATGCTCAAGCTGCCGGACGGCACCGTCAAGGTGCTGGTGGAGGGGGGCCAGCGTGCCCGCCTTGAGCGGATGATTGACGATCGCGACTTCTTTGTCGGGGAGGCCCAGTACATCGCGTCTGCTCCCATCGAGGAGAAGGATCAGGACGTGCTGGTGCGCTCTGCCATCGGCCAGTTCGAAGGTTACATCAAGCTCAACAAGAAGATCCCGCCCGAGGTACTCACCTCGATTTCGGCGATCGACGATGCGGCGCGCCTGGCCGATACCATGGCTGCCCACATGCCGCTCAAGCTCGAAGACAAGCAGAAGGTGCTGGAAATCGCCTCCGTGTCCGAGCGCATCGAGTTTCTGATGGCCATGATGGAGTCGGAGATCGATCTGCTGCAGGTCGAGAAGCGCATCCGCTCCCGGGTCAAGAAGCAGATGGAGAAGAGCCAGCGGGAGTATTACCTCAACGAGCAGATGAAGGCCATCCAGAAAGAGCTGGGTGAGCTGGAAGATAGCCCGGATGAATTCGAAGCCCTCAATCGCAAGATTGAAGAGGCCGGGATGCCGGAGGATGCCCGCGAGAAGGCCCAGGCCGAGCTCGCCAAGCTCAAGATGATGTCCCCCATGTCGGCGGAAGCCACCGTGGTGCGCAGCTATGTGGACTGGATGGTGCAGGTGCCCTGGAAGACCCGCTCCAAGGTCAAGAAAGACCTGGGCAAGGCCCAGGAGGTGCTGGATGCGGATCACTATGGCCTGGACAAGGTCAAGGATCGCATCCTCGAATACCTGGCAGTGCAGGCGCGTGTGAACAAGCTCAAGGGCCCCATCCTCTGCCTGGTCGGGCCTCCCGGCGTGGGCAAGACCTCCCTGGGCCAGTCCATCGCCAAGGCCACCGGCCGCAAGTATGTGCGCATGGCCCTGGGTGGGGTGCGTGACGAGGCGGAGATCCGTGGTCACCGTCGTACCTACATCGGCTCCATGCCCGGCAAGCTCATCCAGAAGATGGCGAAAGTCGGCGTGAAGAACCCGCTGTTCCTGCTCGACGAAATCGACAAGATGAGCTCGGACATGCGTGGCGATCCCGCTTCCGCCCTGCTGGAGGTGCTGGATCCCGAGCAGAACAGCAGCTTCAACGATCACTATCTGGAAGTGGATTATGACCTGTCGGACGTGATGTTCGTGGCGACCTCCAACTCCATGAACATCCCGGGTCCGCTGCTGGACCGGATGGAAGTGATCCGTCTGTCCGGTTACACCGAGGACGAGAAGCTCAACATTGCCAAGCAGCACCTGGTGGCCAAGCAGATCCAGCGCAACGGCCTGAAGCCTTCCGAGATCACCATTGAGGATTCGGCGCTGATCGGGGTGATTCGCTACTACACCCGCGAGGCGGGTGTGCGCAGCCTGGAGCGTGAAATCTCCAAAATCTGTCGCAAGGCAGTCAAACGCATCCTGCTGGACAAGAGCATCAAGCATGTTCAGGTCAACCAGGAGAACCTCAAGGAGTTCCTGGGGGTACAGCGCTTTGACTATGGCAAGGCCACCGACCAGAACCAGATTGGTCAGGTGTGCGGGCTGGCGTGGACCGAAGTGGGGGGCGATCTGCTCACCATCGAGACCACCAACATGCCGGGCAAGGGCAAGCTCACTTACACCGGTTCCCTCGGTGACGTGATGCAGGAGTCCATCCAGGCGGCCATGACGGTGGTGCGGGCCCGTGCCGAGAAGCTGCGTATCAACGGCGACTTCTACGAGAAGCGCGACATCCACGTGCACGTGCCGGAAGGGGCGACCCCGAAAGACGGCCCGAGCGCCGGTATCGCCATGTGTACCGCCCTGGTCTCCAGCCTCACCGGCAACCCGGTGCGTGCCGACGTGGCCATGACGGGTGAAATCACCCTGCGTGGCGAGGTGCTGCCCATCGGTGGTCTCAAGGAGAAACTGCTGGCGGCCCACCGTGGTGGCATCAAGCGTGTGCTGATCCCGAAAGAGAACGAACGTGACCTCGAGGAGATCCCGGCCAACGTCAAACAAGATCTTGAAATCTATCCGGTTCGCTGGATTGATGAGGTGCTTGCACTGGCGTTGCAGGACAATCCGCAAGGTTTCGAACGCGTTTCTGTCGTGTAAATGTTGATGCGCCGCAAATTTGGCGCATTCGGGGGGTGGTTAAGGCTTGCATGCACCGGACAACGGAAGTAGCCTTGACCACCGATCGGGTACTCATGATGAGTCGCAATGCGTGATGTGGCGCGGGTTTGCGCCAGATTGTCACTTGCAACTGATCAGGAGGCTTGTTATAAAACCTCCACTTGTTGTGGCCAGGGAAATCAGCGCCGCAGCGATGTTCGATAAAAGGGGAATATAAGAGTGAATAAATCTCAACTGATTGACAAGATTGCAGACGGTGCTGATATCTCCAAAGCTGCCGCTGGCCGTGCGCTGGATGCCTTCATCGATGCCGTGGGCGAAGCCCTGAAAGAGGGTGACCAGGTTGCTCTGGTTGGTTTCGGTACTTTCGCCGTTCGCGAGCGTGCAGCCCGTTCCGGCCGCAACCCGCAAACTGGTGCGACCATCGAAATCGCTGCCGGTAAAGTTCCTGCCTTCAAAGCCGGCAAGGCCCTGAAAGACGCGGTCAACTAAGCCGGTCGCTGATATCTATCGGCACCGTCCTTGGTCTCTGACCAGACAAGTGAGAGGGCTCTCCCTCATACTGCTTGACCAAGGCGCATCGCAATCGGTGCGCCTTTTCATTATTTACGCCCATCGAGTTCGGGAGCATAAGTACAAACATGATGTTGGATAAACTACGCGAAGGGGCGCAGGGCAAGGTAGCCAAGGTTATCTTGGGCCTGATCATCCTCTCCTTTGCCTTGGCCGGGGTAGGCAGCTACCTCAATGGCCCGGCACGTACCGCCCCCGCCACCGTCAACGGCAATGACATCAGTGCCCCCGCACTGGAGAATGCCTACCGCAATGAGCGGGCCCGTATGGAATCCCAAATGGGTGAGGCCTTCAACCAGCTGGCCGCCAATCCCGATTACATGAAACAGTTCCGCCGTGGCGTGCTGGACCGTCTGATCGATCAGGCGCTGATCGATGACAAGGCCCGCTCCCTGGGTCTGCGCGTCAGCGATGAGCAGATCAAGCAGGCCATCGTCGCCATGCCCGAGTTTGCCGAGAACGGCAAGTTCAGCAATGACCGCTACCTGCAGCTCATTCGCCGTGCCGGCATGACCCCCGAGATGTTCCGCGACTCCCTGCGCCAGGACATGGTGCGCCAGCAATTGATGGGCGCCGTGCTGGGATCGGAGTTCGCCCTCAAGGGTGAAGCAGAGCAACTGGATCGTCTCTACAACCAGACCCGTGACCTGCGCCTGATCCGTCTGGCCGCTTCCGCCTATGTGGGCGGGATCGAGGTGAGCGATGCCGAGGTGGAGCAGTTCTACAAGGCCAACAGCGCTCGCTTCATGAACGACGAGACGGTCAAGGTCGACTATCTGCTGCTCGATGCCGCGAACCTTGGCAAGAACATCAAGGTCACCGAGCAGGATGCCCAGGATTACTACGACCAGCATCAGGATCTGTTCCAGCGTCCCGAGCGCCGTCAGGTGGCGCACATCCTGATCCCGTTTGGCAAGGATGAAAAGGCCGCCGAGCAGAAAGCCGAGGCCGTGCTGGCCAAGGCCAAGGCAGGTGACGATTTCGCCGCGCTGGCCAAGGCCGACTCCTCCGATACCTTCTCCGCGAAGAAGGGCGGGGAGCTCGACTGGTTCGAGAAAGGGGTGATGGATCCTGCCTTCGAGAAAGCCGCGTTCGCGCTGGCCAAGGCTGGCGATCTCTCCGCCGTGGTGAAGAGCCCGTTCGGCTTCCACATCATCAAGCTGCTGGCCGTCGAACCGGCCAAGACCAAGCCCTTCGTGGACGTGATGAGCGATACCATCGCCCGTCTGCAGTCTGAGAAGGCCAAGGAGCAGTTCTTCGCCGAGCAGCAGAAGATGGCCGACAGCAGCTTCGAGAACCCGGACTCCCTGGACTTGACCGCCGAAGCCATGGGCCTCCAGGTGCAGTCCACCGGCTATTTCAGCCAGGCCGATGCGCCCACACCGCTCAATGATCCCAAGGTGCTCTCCGTGGCATTCTCCGAACAGCTGCGTGATGACAACACCAACTCCGACGTGATCGAGCTGGCCGACGGCAAGGCGCTGGTGCTGCACATCATGGGTCACCAGCCGAAGGCGGCCAAGCCGCTTGCCGAGGTGAAAGAGCAGGTGATCACCGCCATCAAGCACGACAAGGCCAGTGAAGTGGCTCGTGGCAAGGCCCAGGGTCTGCTGGACAAGCTCAAGGCCGGTGAGAACGTTCAGGCCGACCTGACCGCGCTGGGTCTGAAAGTGGATACCCATACCGGCGTATCCCGTTTCGCCCAGGAGATGGATCAGAACCTGGTGACCCAGGCGTTCCGCATGCCCCATCCGATCGATGGCAAGCCGAGCGTCGAGCTGGTGACCGAAGCCAACGGTGATCGTGTGGTGGTGGCGCTGGACAAGGTCAACGTCATCAAGGAGCCGTCCCAGATGGTGAGCCTGCTGCAAGGTCAGCTGGGTCAGGGCAAGGCACAGGCCGACTACAAGTCGCTGATCGACGAGCTGCGCAAGGCGGCCAAGATCGAATACTTCACCGACGTGGAAGCCACTGTCGAGTAAGTCAGCCTCACGGCCCCAAGTGTGAAAACGGCTCCATGATGGAGCCGTTTTTTTATCTGCACGCGGCACAAGGGAGAGCTGCTGCCCGCTCGCAGGGGGGATACGTCGTCCTAGTTTGCATCCCGCTCGGCGTTGCCAGCAGGCATAAAAAAACCGGCGCACGAGGCGCCGGTTCTGATCGCTTTGCTTGAAGGCGGGGGATTACACCACACCCTGGGTGCGCAGGTAATCCTCGTAGGTGCCGCCGAAGTCGCGGATGCCGTCTTCGGTCAGCTCCAGGATGCGGGTCGCCAGGGAGGAGACGAACTCGCGGTCGTGGGAGACGAAGATCAGGGTGCCCTTGTACATCTCCAGCGCCAGGTTCAAGGATTCGATGGATTCCATGTCCAGGTGGTTGGTCGGTTCATCCATGATCAGGATGTTGGGGCGCTGCATCATCAGCTTGCCGAACAGCATCCGGCCCTGTTCACCACCGGAGAGCACCTTGACCGGCTTCTTGATGTCGTCCTGGGAGAAGAGCAGACGACCCAGCACGGAGCGCACCGCCTGCTCGTCTTCGTTCTCCTGCTTCCACTGGGCCATCCAGTCGAACACATTGAGATCGGTGTCGAAGTCTTCGGCGTGATCCTGGGCGTAGTAGCCGATCTGGGCGTTCTCGGACCACTTGATGGTGCCGGTATCCGGTGCCAGGGCACCGACCAGCGTCTTGATCAGGGTGGACTTACCGATCCCGTTGGTACCCAGGATGGCGACCTTCTCGCCCACTTCCAGCATCATGTTGAGCCCCTTGAACAGGGGACCGTCGCCATAACCCTTGGAGACGCCTTCGATCTCCAGGATGTTGCGGTAGAGCTTCTTGTCCTGCTCGAAGCGGATGAAGGGGTTCTGACGGCTGGATACCTTCACTTCCTCAATCTTGATCTTGTCGATCTGCTTGAGGCGGGAGGTAGCCTGGCTGGACTTGGAGGCGTTGGCGCTGAAGCGGGAGACGAAGGATTGCAGATCGGCGATCTGGGCCTTCTTCTTGGCGTTGTCGGCCAGCAGGCGCTCGCGGGCCTGGGTGGCAGCCAGCATGTACTCGTCGTAGTTGCCCGGGTAGACCCGCAGCTCGCCGTAGTCCAGATCCGCCATGTGGGTGCAGACGGAGTTCAGGAAGTGACGGTCGTGAGAGATGATGATCATGGTGCTTTCACGATCGTTGAGCACCTGCTCCAGCCAGCGAATGGTGTTGATGTCCAGGTTGTTGGTCGGTTCGTCCAGCAACAGGATGTCGGGGTTGGAGAAGAGCGCCTGCGCCAGCAGTACCCGCAGTTTCCAGCCCGGGGCCACTTCGCTCATCGGGCCGTTGTGCTGCTCGATGGGAATACCGGCACCCAGCAGCAGTTCGCCTGCGCGGGATTCGGCGGTGTAGCCATCATATTCGGCGACCAGGCCTTCCAGCTCGGCGGCCTTCATGTAGTCGTCGTCGGTCGCTTCCAGGTTGGCGTAGATGGCATCGCGTTCGGCGATGGCGGCCCACAGCTCGGTGTGGCCCATCATGACCACGTCCAGTACGCGCATCTCTTCGTAGGCGAACTGATCCTGGCGCAGCTTACCGATGCGCTCGTTGACATCCAGGCTCACATTGCCGCCGGTGGGTTCGAGATCGCCGCCGAGGATCTTCATGAAGGTGGACTTGCCACAGCCGTTGGCACCGATGAGGCCGTAGCGGTTGCCGCCGCCAAACTTGACGCTGATGTTCTCAAACAGCGGCTTGGCGCCGAACTGCATGGTGATGTTGTTGCTTGAAAGCACTGGAATGTCCCGGTTGGTCTGTCAAATGGCGCGCATTATGGCACAGATCCCCCGAAAGTTTTAGCAGGAACTGTGATCTGGCCCCATTGCAGGGGGGAAGATTTCACGACCAGGCCGGCAACGGGCTCCGGCCTCTCTTGCAGAGGGGAGGCGAGGGGGCGGTCATGAAAAAAGCCGGCACTGGGCCGGCTTGGATGCGTGGGATGCTACTTAGTGGGCGGAGGCGCCGGAGGCACCGAGCCCGGTCTGGGAGCGGACGAACTGCGGGAAGAACTTCGCATGCTCGTCGGAGGCTGCCTGGGACTTGTCGGTGACCGAGAAGAACCAGATCCCGATGAAGGCCAGCCCCATGGAGAAGAGCGCCGGGTATTCGTAGGGGAAGATGGCCTGGGCATGACCCAGCACCTTCACCCAGACGGTGGGGCCCAGGATCATCAGGGTCACGGCGCTGATGAGACCGAGCCAGCCGCCATAGACGGCGCCACGGGTGGTCAGGCGGGACCAGAACATGGAGAGGAAGAGCACCGGGAAGTTGCAGCTCGCCGCGATGGAGAAGGCCAGGCCCACCATGAAGGCGATGTTCTGCTTCTCGAACAGGATGCCAAGGCCGATGGCGACCACACCCAGCACCAGGGTGGTCATCTTGGAGACACGCAGCTCGTCGGCCTCGTTGGCCTTGCCTTCCTTGATGACGCAGGCATAGAGGTCGTGAGAGACCGCGGAGGCCCCCGCCAGGGTCAGCCCGGCCACGACCGCCAGTATGGTGGCAAACGCCACGGCGGAGATGAAGCCCAGGAACAGGCTGCCGCCCACCGCATCGGCCAGATGGACCGCCGCCATGTTGGTGCCCCCCAGCAGGGCGCCGGTGGCGTCCTTGAAGTCCGGGTTGGTGCTGACCAGCAGGATGGCGCCAAAGCCGATGATGAAGGTGAGGATGTAGAAGTACCCGATGAAGCCGGTGGCATAGAACACCGATTTACGGGCTTCCTTGGCATCGCTCACGGTAAAGAAGCGCATCAGGATGTGGGGCAGACCTGCGGTACCGAACATCAGGGCCAGCCCAAGGGAGATGGCGGAGATGGGGTCGGCGACCAGGCCGCCCGGGCTCATGATGGCCGCACCATTGGCATGCACCTTGACCGCTTCGCTGAACAGGGTACCGACGTCGAAGTTGACGGACTTCATCACCATGATGGCCATGAAGGAGGCACCGGAGAGCAGCATCACCGCCTTGATGATCTGTACCCAGGTGGTGGCCAGCATGCCGCCGAACAGCACGTAGAGCACCATCAGGATGCCGACCAGCACCACGGCCACGTGGTATTGGAGGCCGAACAGCAGCTCGATGAGCTTGCCGGCACCGACCATCTGGGCGATGAGGTAGAGGGCGACCACCACTAGGGAGCCGCTGGCGGAGAGGCTGCGCACCGAGGTCTGCTTGAGGCGGTAGGAGGCCACGTCGGCAAAGGTGTACTTGCCGAGGTTGCGCAGCCGCTCCGCGATCAGGAACAGTATGATGGGCCAGCCCACCAGGAAGCCGATGGAGTAGATGAGACCGTCGTAGCCCGAGGTATAGACCAGGGCGGAGATGCCGAGGAAGGAGGCGGCGGACATGTAGTCACCGGCGATGGCCAGACCGTTCTGGAAGCCGGTGATGCGCCCGCCGGCGGCATAGTAGTCGGAAGCCGAACGGTTGCGCTTGGAGGCCCAGTAGGTGATGAACAGGGTGGCGGCCACGAAGACCACGAACATCACGATGGCCGAGATATTGAGGGGTTGGCGTTGCACCTCGCCGCTGATGGCGTCGGCCGCCAGCAAGGGGGTGGAGATCAGACCTGCCAGCGGCAGCAGAAACTTGCCTTTCATGATTGCGCTCCCTTGAGGATCTTCTGGTTCAGCTCGTCGAACTCGCCGTTGGCACGAAATACGTAGATACCGGTCAGCACGAAGGCCGATACGATGAGACCAATCCCGACCGGGATACCACGGGTGATGCTGGAGCCTTCGCTCAAGGGGGTGCCAAGCCAGCCCGGTGCAAAGGCGATGAGCAGGATGAACGCCAGGTAGAGCCCCAGCATCAGGATGGAGAGGGTCCAGGCAAAACGCTGGCGTTTGGCGACCAGTGCCTGGAAGTTGGGATCTTGCTGGATCCGAAGATACGGTTGCTGTTCCATTGCAGTTCTCCATGACAGTGAATGTCAGCGGTGGATGAGGGGTTCCCTACCGGACAGCACGGCTGTCCATGTAATCAAAATGTGAATTAAATGTTATTCGTGGACAATTAGACTTTGGGATAAGCCAGCGGGCCGCCCTGATGCAGGCGTACAAAGACAAGGGCGGCGGTGACGGCATCGCTCAGGGCGTCGTGGGGGGGCAGGGCTGGCAGCGCCAGATGGCGACAGATCGCGGCCAGGTGCAGATCGATGGCGGCATCGGGATAGCGGCGATAGAGGTGATCGTGATAGAGGCGGCTCACCTCGATGCCGCGCTGGGGCAGGGTGAGCCGCCACAGCCGTTGGCAGGCGAGGTTGAGAATGCGCAGGTCATAGGCGATGTGATACCCCACCAGCTCACGGGGGCCGATGAACTCCAGCAGCGCGCTCAGCGCGGGCTCCAGTGCCATTCCCTGTTGCAGATCCTGATGGCGCAGGCCGTGGATCACCACGGACCCGGCGTTCAGGCTGGCGGGAGCCTGGACCCGGATGGCAAGGGCATCGCCCGTCTCTATCCGGTTGCCCCGGATGCGCACCGCCCCGATGGAGACGATCTCCGCCAGCGCCGGATCCAGGCTGGTGGTCTCGAAGTCCAGCGCCACCCACTCGTCGCCAGCAGGGCGGGCAAAGAGCGGGGCAAACTCCCCCTCCCGAAACGTCCTGCCAAGCCAGCGGCGGCGCCAGTGCATCCACATCGCTATTGCCTAAGACGAAAGTGCAAGGTGAGCCATTGCTGGAACTTCTTCACCTGGTGCAGGGCATGGCGCAGCAGATCCCGCTCTGCGGGGCCGAGGTCGGCCACCCGCACCCGTCCGTCTCCCTCCTGCAACTGGCTGCGCAGCCGAAGCCGCATGAACAGCCGGAAGGCCTCCGCCAGATTGGTGCCATAGTCCCGGCTGAGGCGTCCCTGGCCCACCAGGGCCTCGATGCGCCCCGTGGTCGAGGTCTCCAGGATCCCCGCCTCCAGGGAGAGTACCCGGACGCCGTGGACCAGAGGGAAGAGGCCGCCCCGCTTGAGATCCAGCCCCTCCGGGGCTTGCTCCAGCCTGCCAAAGAGGGTGAGGGGGGCGTGAAAGGCGACGGCGGCCCTTGCCATCTCCGCCAGCAGATCCGGCCGGTCGGCGAGGCAGGCCCGCAGGTGACGGGCGACGGGGGCGAGCCGGGCGCGATCTCCCGTGATGGCCTGGGCATCTGCCAGGGTGGCGAGCCATAGCAGATCCGCTTCGCTGGCGCGCACACAGGCCTGCTCTATCCCTTGCAGCCAGCCGCCAAGCGGCTTCACCCAGGCCGGGTTGTTGACCATCACCCTGCCCGGGCAAGGGGGATAACCCAGGCGCGCCAGCAGGGCGCTGAAGGCGGCCAGATCCGCCGACTGGGTGGGCCACGGCAGGCCATCCGGCAGGATCAGGGCATTGTCCTGATCGGTTTTCTGGATCTGTTCGCCACGCCCCTCCGACCCCAGCATCAGCAGGCACACCTGCTCTTGCTGCGCCGCGGGGATCACCAGGGAAAAGGCCTTGGCGATCAACTGCTCGTTGATGGTGGCGATGAGCTTCATCAGGAACAGGGTGTGGATCCCCTGGGCAAACAGGGAGCGAATGAGCTGCTGCTGCTCCCGGGCGACCGCCTCGAGGGCGGCCGGGGAGTCGGCGCGGGCGATGCGCAGGGTCAACACATGGGAGTGGGTGGAGAAGAGCCCGAGCACCTGGGTCAAATGCAGGATGCCTGCCACCTCCTGCCCCTGCCAGATGACCAGGCGCTTGATGCGGTGGCGGGTCATCAGCAGCAGGGCATCGAACAGATAGCTCCCCAGTGGCAGACCCGTCAGCGGGGTGGGGGTCAGCACCGCCAGCGGCGCACTGAGCGGCAATCCCTTGAGGGTGAGGGCGTGGAGCAGGGTCTTGCGGGTGGCCAGGCTCAGGCTGCCGTCTGCTCCGGGATAGAGCAGGCAGTCGGTGCCCCTGGCCACCATGGCCTCGGTGGCGGCCAGGAGCGAGAGGCTGCTTTCCACGATGAGCGGCGCCTGCAGATGGTCGGGAGCGATGCGGGTCAGGATGAACTCCGCCAGGTTCTGCTGCCCGAGCTGGCTGCGCCGCTCCTGCTCCCGCTGGCGCTCCGCCAGGGTGGCGGTGAAGTAGCGGGCGATATGGGGGTGCGCGTCGCACAGTGCCAGAAAGACGGGGCGGGGAATGAGCTGGCAGAGGGTATCTTCCAGGGCGGCGAAACGGTGGCGGCAGTGCCCGTCAAACTGGGCACGGACGTCGAACATGTCCCCCTCGCCATAGTCGCCAAAGGATTGATGGGGGGCAGACTCTTCCACGGCCCCCTTGATGATGAGGTAGAGCCCGGCGGGCTCCTCCCCGGCGTGCTGCACCGTCTGGCCCGCGCGAAAGTAGCAGATGCTGAGGTGCTGACCGAGCCGCTGGCGTGCCTCCTCGTCCAGGCCGTCGAACGGTGGACGGGCAAAATTGAACAGAAGTGACATGAGAGGCTCCACCGTGACCATGGGGCCAGTCTGACAAAGGCTCCACCACCGGGCCAGCCGACTTTAGTCGCAGGCCCGGGGCGGCCTCCCTGTACCTGCCCATAACACTCTGGTAACGTTGTGGTATGACCAGTTGAATCAAAAGGACGAAGACGGAGATGGAAAAGCCAAGGGTCAAATGGGTGTTTCAGGAGGGGATCGCCGAGGTGATGCTCTGCCGGGGGGACAAGCTCAACGCGCTGGATCGGGCCATGTTCGACGCCATCGACGAGACGCTGAACGCGCTATCCCGGCAAAAAGGGCTGCGGGCCGTGATCCTGCACGGGGAGGGGCGGGCGTTCTGCGCCGGGCTGGATGTGAAATCCATGCTGAGGCAGCCTGTGGCGGCGCTGGAGATCCTCAAGCGCGAGGCGGACGAGGCGACCAACCTGGCCCAGCGGGTGGCCTATGGCTGGCATCAACTGCCGGTGCCCGTGATTGCGGTGACCCAGGGGGTCTGTTTTGGCGGCGGCCTGCAAATAGCGCTCGGCGCCGATTTTCGCTTCAGCACCCCGGATTGCCGCTTCTCGGTGATGGAGATCAAGTGGGGCATCATCCCCGACATGAGCGGCAGCGTCACCCTGCGCAACCTGATGGGGATGGATACCGCCATGGAGCTTGCCATGAGCGGGCGCGAGCTGGAAGCCAGCGAAGCCAAGTCCCTCGGCCTGGTGAGCCGGGTGTGCGCGGATCCCCTGGAAGAGGCGCGGGCCTTTGCCCGGACCCTGATCACCAAGTCGCCGGATGCGCTGGCGGGGATCAAGCAGCTCTACACCCAGGCCTGGGCTCGCAGTGACGAGGCCATGCTCAAGGAAGAGACCCGGTTGCAGAGGCAGATCCTGGGGCGCCCCAACCAGTGGCGGGCGACCCTCAACAGCCTGTTTCGCTGGCGCCTGCCATTCGGACCGCGCCGCAACGCGCTTTGAACCCCTCACCCATCCAACACAAATGAAAATGGCAGCCGAAGCTGCCATTTTGCATTGTGCCGTCTGATTACTTGGCAACGGTATCCGGGTCCGCCTCGAAGGGGTGGCCGGTTTGCTCGCGCATCAGGTTTACTTCGGCGCGGTTTTCAATCCAGTAGTCCGCGTTCTTGATGCCGAGCTTTTCCGGGTGGAACACGGGATCCAGACCCTTGGCCAGCTGTGCCTCGTAGTCTTTCAGACAGGCGAAAGCCGGCTTTTGCAGCATCAGGATGGCACCGATGTTGAGCCAGGCCATCAGGCCGACCCCGATGTCACCCAGGCCCCAGGCCAGATCGGCGGTCTTGACGGTGCCGTAGACGGTGGCAGCCATCAGCGCAATCTTCAGCAGGAAGGTGAGCCAGGGGCGGTTAATCTTGCGGTTGACAAAAGCGATGTTGGTTTCGGCGATGTAGTAGTAGGCCACGATGGTGGTGAAGGCGAAGAAGAACAGGGCGATGGCGACGAAGTAGTTGCCAAAGCCTGGCATCATGCTCTCCATGGCGGTCTGCACATAGCCGGGGCCTGCCGCGATGCCGGCGATGCCGGTGTAGAGGGCGGCACCGTCCGGACCCTGCACGTTGTACAGGCCAGTGATGAGCAGCATGAAGCCGGTGGCGGAGCAGACGAACAGGGTGTCGATATAGACGGAGAACGCCTGCACCAGGCCCTGCTTGGCCGGGTGGCTCACCGCCGCGGCGGAGGAGGCGTGGGGGCCAGTCCCCTGGGCGGCTTCGTTGGAGTAGACCCCGCGCTTGACACCCCACATGATGGCCAGACCCAGAATGGCGCCGAAGCCGGCTTCCATCCCGAAGGCACTCTTCCAGATGAGCAGGATCACGCCCGGCAGTTGGCCGATGTTCAGGGCGATGATGACGCAGGCCACGATGATGTAACCCAGCGCCATGAAGGGCACCACGGTACTGGCGAAATTGGCGATGCGTTTGACGCCGCCGAAGATGATGAAACCGAGCAGCAGCGCCAGACCGGCGGCGGTCACGTTGGGGTCGATGGCAAAGGCGGTCTGCAGGCTGGAGCCGATGGAGTTTGCCTGCACGCCCGGCAGCAGCACGCCGCAGGCGAAGATGGTGGCGATGGCGAAGGTCCAGGCATACCACTTCATGCCCAGGCCCTTCTCGATGTAGAAGGCCGGACCGCCGCGATATTCACCGTTGATCTTCTCCTTGTAGACCTGGCCCAGGGTGGACTCCACGAAGGCGGAGCTGGCGCCAAGGAAGGCGACCATCCACATCCAGAACAGGGCGCCCGGGCCGCCGAAGGTGATGGCAGTGGCCACACCGGCGATGTTGCCGGTACCGACGCGACCGGCCAGGGTCATGGAGAGTGCCTGGAAGGAGGAGACACCGGCATCGTTGCCCTTGCCCTGAAACATCAGGCGTATCATGCCTTTCAAGTGGCGCAGTTGCAGGAAACGGCTGCGCAGGGAGAAGTAGAGGCCTACCCCCAGACACAGATAGATGAGCGCTGGGCTCCAAATCACGCCATTGATGGCATTGACGATCTCATTCATGTACAACAACTCCTTTGTTGCGCTGTCTTGGCGAGGTCTATATGCCTCGCTCCCTTAACATTGAAATATGCGGTGACCAAGGGGGTCACTCAGGATTGTGCGGGACTTTCGACTGGTTAGTCCGCGGGATTTAACATATCGGTTTGTTCAGGGCCTTCCTAGTGAAAAGTGTTGTGGCTTTGTTAATTTGTGAATTGACATTAACAAATGGTGAATGGAACTGGACAAGATTCGGTACATACCCATCATCTGCCGCTTTGCCATGCCCAGAGGGCTGATTGAGGTAATGCAAATAGGAGGCCAGGAGTGGCAACAAGGGAAAACAGATACATCATTCGCCTCGCCGGGGAGGCGGATGGGGCCGGATTGACGGGGTTGTTTGCCCAGTTGGGCTACCCCAACCCTGACGGGGCGGTCAGCGCCAGGCTGGCCCAGCCCGATCCGGCGCGGGAGGTACTGGTAGCCCTGTGCGAGGGGATCCCGGTGGGGGTGCTGGTGTGGCACCACTTGCAACCCATGCACCTTGCACCAGCCTGGGGCCTGATCTCGGCGCTGGTTGTCGATGAGGGTGCAAGGGGCGGGGGCATCGGGGCCCTGCTGCTGGCGGCGGCAGAGCAGCGGGCGGCAGCCCTGGGGTGCGGCCAGCTGGAGCTCTCCAGCAGCCTCAAGCGCGAAGGGGCGCACCGATTTTATCTGGCGCAAGGGTATTGCGAGCGTCCGAAACGTTTTGTGAAAGCTGTCTGATTGGCAAGAGGAGTCTGTGTGTTCTGGTCCAGGTTGAAAGAGGTATTGGGTGGTGCATCTCCCCGGGAGCCTCGTCTCCCAGAAGAGCAGGAGTGGCGCGAGGCGCTGGCGGCGGTGCCCATCTTGCAGGGGCTTGAAGAAGAAGAGGCGCAGAGGCTGATGGAGCTGGCGCGCCATTTTCTCTCGCGCAAGACCCTCACCCAGATCGGGGTGGAACTGACGCCCCGCCAGCAGGGGGTGCTGGCCCTGCAGGCAGTGCTGCCCATCCTGCACCTGGGGTTCGATTGGTATCGAGGTTTCCACGAGGTGATCATCATCCCCGAGCCCGTGACCCGTCGTCAGGAGGTGCAGGACGAGTTCGGGCTGGTGAGCGAATTTGAAGAGGAGAACGCCGGTGAATCCTGGCCCCAGGGGCCACTGGTGCTGGCCTGGAGCGAATTGCAGCAGGACGGGGACTGGGACGGATTCAACCTGGTGATCCATGAGCTTGCCCACAAGCTCGACATGCTGGGAGGGGATGCGGACGGTGCACCGCCCCTGCCGCGGGGCATGGATCCCCAGCAATGGACCCGGGCGCTGCAAGGTGCGTTTGACGAGATGAACGATCAGTTGACCAGTGAGGAGGTGACCGAGATAGACCCCTACGCCGCCTCGCACCCCGCCGAATTCTTCGCGGTGTGCAGCGAGAGCTTCTTCACCGATCCGTTGCGTCTGCGTGCCGTCTACCCTGCGGTCTATGACCAGTTCGCCCGCTTCTACGGTCAGGATCCCGCTGCCCGCTACCCGGCCACCCGGTTGCTGGCCGGAGATCCCGGAGCGCAGGGCTGACCGGCACTGCGTCCGGGCGGCAGAAACACAAAAGGCACCCCTGAGGGTGCCTTTTTCGTGACAGCGATGTCGCCGGGTGCTTAGGCAGCGGCTTTGAGCTGGGCGGGAGCGGCTTTCTTCTGCTCGCCGATGGGCAGCACGGTGCGACCGAACTGCTCGTTGATCACGGTGGCCATGGCCAGGTAGATGGCGCTGGCGCCGCAGATGATGCCTTCGAAACCGGCGATGGTGCCGATCAGGGTACTGCCGGTGAAGTCACGGGCAGCCAGCAGGAAGAACAGCACGGTCAGGGAGGCGAACACGAACTGCTTCACGCGGGGGAAGTTGACGGTCCCGATCAGCATGAACAGGGTGAACATGCCCCACATCAGCAGGTACCAGCCCATGTAGGCGTGCGGGGTGGCCTCGGCCAGACCCATGGTCGGCATCACCAGCAGGAACACCAGGCTCCACCAGAAGGTGCCGTAGGAGATGAAGGCGGTGACACCGAAGGTGTTGCCACGCTTGTACTCCATGATGCCGGCGATGATCTGGGCCAGACCGCCATAGCACAGACCCATGGCCAGGATCATGGCGCTGATGGGGAAGAAACCTGCGTTATGGATGTTCAGCAGAATGGTGGTCATACCGAAACCCATCAGACCCAGAGGGGCAGGGTTGGCCAATTTTTCGCTCACGTGGTGTTCTCCAACAATAGAGGTGGGGTTGATAAAAGACGCGCGATTTTAGGCAGGCTCAGGGGCCCGGGCAAGGGGGGGACACACAGAAATGGTAAAAAAAGAACACGAAAGTTTAAGTGGCCAACCATTCGTGCCATTCAGGTAGACGAGTGGTGAATGAAAAACGTTTTCAACGTTGCGATTTTGTATAAAAGGCAACTTGGCATGAAAGTCGGCAACGACGATGGTGACTGGGACTGGTGAGGGAAACGCGCCCCGGATGGTCGCGTCATGGCGGTTTGATTGAAAAATGAGTTCATATGCCATCAGACCAGAGTGTTTCCCTCCTGTTTGTGGCGCATGGACCTCCCGTATCGCTTGCCATCGCAGTGTCCGTTGCGCTCCCCATTTTCTCGTCAACCCCGCGCTCGCCACCGTGTTCCCTACACAAGGGCGGGGCGCCTGAGAAACCCGCAGGCGCGCTGTGTTGACTGCCACGGGCGAAAGGGGCGCAAGATTAACGGGCAGGATCAGAGGCTGCCCTTGTCAGAAAGCCAGAGGCGGGATGGGCCATGGGCCCAGTAAAGACGCTTCGAAATGGAAGGGGGGCGCGGGGTTGGCCCTTTGGCGTGCGCGAGAGGGTGTTCAGGATTGGTCCGATTAGACACTGTATATCTAATCGGCCATCTATTTTGACATGCCGACATGCCGACATGCCGACATGCCGACATGCCGACATGCCGACATGCCGACATGCGGGATAACGGGATAACGGGATAACGGGATAACGGGATAACGGGATAACGAGATCTTTCGAGACGGCTAGCGAGAGATAAATCCTGATGGCAGGGGTCGGGGGAGGTTAGAGAAGGGGAGGCAAGCAGGGATAAGGCAGCTCCACCATGATGTCGCCGCCGCTAGGCACAAAGGGAACAGCAGGGGCAAAGCGCGGGACCAGCCACCGCCCGCTCGCTCCGGCGGGAAAGAAAGGGATGAGAAAGGGTCGAGCAACTGGCACCGCACGGGTATCTGGGCGGTGGGCACCTTAAATGGCCAGGAAGGCGTTATCCGGTGGGGGTCGGGGGTGGGAGCCCCTTGGGCCATATGCCGTCGGGGCAAACAAGAGGGGCATCCGGCGGGCGCCGGATCAGTTGTCCAGAGTCAGCACCACCTTGGCTTCCTTGTCCGTCTCCTTCACCTGGCTGTCGAGCACGAAGAGGCGCTCCGGCGCGATGCCCTGGGTATCCACCAGATACTCCTTGGTGTTCTGGGCGCGGCGCATGGCGAGGTTTCGCAGGGACTTGGCGGTGATGAGCTGCTGATCCCGTAGCAGGAGCACCGCCTGGGCGCGCAGGGCCTCGCTCCCTTCATCGAGTCGCAACCGGTCGGCCAGATCCCCGAGATCTTCGTTGAACTTAGCTTCATAGGCCTCTGCCAGTGCGGACTGCATGGCGGGATCCTGCTCCAGCAGCGTCAAATCCACCGGGCTGCCGGTGGTCTTGGCCAGCAGCCGCTCAAGCTTCTGGCGCTGGAGGATGGGGCGCTCTTCGTTGAAGTTGACCTTGCCGCGAATGTTCATGCTGAGCTTGGGCCTCTCCTTGAGGGCCTGCGCGAGGGTGGTCAGCTTGGTCTGCTGGGTCGGGGTCAGGGCGGGATCGCCAGGTAGGAAGGGGAGCTCGTCGAGATCCTTGGTGCCCCCCGTCAAGGACGCAAGCAGGGAGAAGGGGGAGGTGATGGCCTTGCCGAGGGTATTGCCGAGCACGTCCCAGAAGATGTTGCCCAGGCTGAAATCAGGCTGATCCAGATTGCCCTTCACCTTGAGGTTCATCTTGATGACGCCGTTCGAATCGCTCAGCAGGGCGATGGCGAGGCCGAGGGGCAGATCCTTGGCCTGCTCGCTCTTGACCTTCTCCCCGAGTTGCAGCTTCTTGATGGTGATGTCGTTGTCCCCCTCCAGCCGGTTGCCCTGCAGCTTGTAGTTGAGTTTCATGGAGAGCTGCCCCTTGTCGATGGCATAGCCTGCATAGGTGCTGGAGTAGGGGGTGAAGGTGGTGAGCTCCAGATTGTTGAAGGCCACGGCCACATCCAGCACGGGATCCTCGATGAGCAGGTTGGCGCCCCCCCGGATGGTGACGGGGGCGTAGCGGTCCACCTTGCCGTTGAAGGCGAGCTCGGAGCGCTGCCCCGGGGTGTTGCTGATATGGCGGCTCTGGCCGTCGAGGGAGGCGATGTCCACCACGAACTCCGGGCTCAGGCTGCGATCGGCGAAGCGCAGGTTGCCCTGGGCGGTACGGATCTGATCGATGACGATGTGCGGGGCGGGGGCGCTCTCCCTGGCGTTCGCGGCGGGTTGCGGCAGCAGCAGTTGCTGCACGTTGGTGATCCCCTCTTCGTTGATCTCGATGCGGGCATAGGGTTTGCTCAGCAGGATGTCGGCGATGCGCAGTTGCTGGCTCAGGCCATCATAGTGCAGGCCGCTCAATTGCAGATTCTCTATCTGGAGCAGGCGCTGGTTGTCGGCCCGATCCAACACGTTGAGCCCCGCGACCTCGAGTCCACCGCTTATCTCCAGCTTGCTGATGGCCCCCTGGCGGTCGGTGGCCAGGTCCAGCCTGGTGCGGCTGGCAAGCTCGCCGTCCCGTACGCTGATGCGCAGCAGATCCTGCAGGTAGGGTTGAGCCAGGGTCAGCGGCAGCCCCTGCTGGCGGATGGCGCCGTTCAGGGTGAAGGGGGTCAGCCCCAGGGTGCCGTCAAACGCCACCGTCGTCCTGGTGTCGAGGGTTGCGTTGAGGGTGAGGGGGCTGGGTTGGGCGGTCTGGCTGCCAAGGGGCCCCAGGGTGAGGGCGAGGGCGGAGATGGCCCGTTTCAGGGGCTTGCCGCTGGTGGCTTCGGTCAGAGTGAGGCTGCCCTGGTCGATGCGGGTCTGCTTGAGGGCCCATTGCCAGGGCTTGGCGGGGGTGGCCGGTTGTTTGCCCCCCTTGGGGGTCTTCTGGGGGATCAACAGGTCCGCGAGATCCAGTTGTTGCTGTTGGTCGAGGACGGCGGTGATGGCCGGGCTCTTGAGGGTGGCGGCATCGAGCTCAAGGCGCTGCTTGTTGCCATCGATGCGGATCCCGGTCAGCGCCAACTGCTTGAAGCGGGCAAATTCCTCCCCCTTGTTGCGTGTGAGCTGCCAGTTGGCCAGGGTCAGCTTGCCCTTTGACAACTGCCAGTCCAGTCCCTGCTTGCCCTGGGTGAGGCGATAGGCGAGCTCGGCGCTGGCCTCCCCTTTGGCGAGGGTCGCCTTGAGATAGGGGGCCCAGAGGGGGGGCGAAGGGGGCGATGGCCACCTTGCCAAGGCTGAGGTTGCCCTTGCCGGCGCCGCTCATCATGTCGAAATCCCCTTCGGCCTTGAGGGGGCTCTTCTCGTTGACGGTGGCGCACAGGCGATAGGGGTTGAGCACCCCGTCTGCGCTGGAAAAGCCGGGCAGGTGCAGGGCGAGCTTGTCCAGGGTGAGGGGCGGGACCCACCCCGGGCTGCTCTGCTTGCGGCTGTCCCGGTAGCTGAGCCGGCCCTGCTCGACGGACAGCTTGCCGATGGTCACCAGCACGGGCTCGGCGCTAGCTGGCGGTGTTTGCTCCGGCGCAGGGGCGAGCAGGGAGGCCAGTGCATCGGTCAGGTTGAAGCGTGCCTCCCCCTTGAGATCCTCGAGGCGCACCATATCTGCCCTGGGGGCGGTCAGGGTGGCCTCTTCCAGTACCAGGGCGCGCTGCTGCCAGCTCGCTTTCAAGGCGGGAATGAGCTTCAGCTCTTCAAACGACACCAGCGCTTGCTGCTGGTCATCGAGCAGGGCGCTGGGCCCCAGCACGAGGGAGGGGGAGCGGATCCCCACCTCTATCTTGCCAAGGGAGAGGTGCAGACCGTAATGGGTGGCAAGCCAGCCGGGGAGATGGCGCTGGATGAGGGTCGGCGCCTGCCAGAGCAGGATGGTGATGCCGATGAGCAGGAGCGCGAGAAGATAGAGGGCATAGCGCAGCAGACGAGCGGGCAGAGGCTTGAGCATGATGGTCTCCATTTGATGCGCATATGGTAGCAATTAATCGTGCCCGGTTCATGGGAAGGACTCATGAGGTGCGCCGCACTCTGACCGGGCTGGGGAATTATTGTGCGACCAAGGCCGGATTTCCCCCGTTTGCCCCACCTCGCCGCTTGCCCAAACCGCCCAGTCTGTCCGGCATGCCGTGACGGGCGATGTGGGGAACAAGGGGGTTGCCGGGTCAGGGCCTGCCACTGCGAATATCCACTGGAAAACCGGGATACCGGGGGCGAGATACCCCCAGAGTCTGTCAATCCCCGTCGGTTTTCAAGCCGCCGAGGGAGTGGATGCAGCGCTGCTCGGCGGCATCGAGCTCGGCCATCACCATCTGGATGTCCTCCAGTTGCTGGCGCAGGGAGTGGCGTCTGGCCTCGATGAGCTGGATCATGGAGTGAAGCTGCATCCGGCTGGAGCGGTCGGTGTCGTACATGTCGAACAGCTCGCGGATCTCCGCCAGGCTGAACCCGAGGCGCTTGCCGCGCAGGGTCAGTTTCAGGCGGATCCTGTCCTTGTGGCTGTAGATACGGGTCTGCCCCTCCCGGGTCGGGGTGATGAGCCCCTCGTCCTCGTAATAGCGGATGGTGCGGGGGGTGATGTCGAACTCCTGGGCCAGCTCCGAGATGCTGTAGGTCCTCTCCTTGCCACTGGCGTGTCTGGCTCTCATGGTGCGCCCTCCTGATGAGCTGGCGGGGTCCTGGCCCCGCGGCAAGGGCCGGGTTCATGATGCATGATGGCCTCCCGGGGGGCGCTGCTCACGCTCTTGTGCGAAGCGCCGCCCCCTCCCGTGCAGGGCCTGGCCGACCCGGGAGCCGTTGGGGCGCCCCAGCAGCTCGCTCACCCACTGGCCGGTGGCGGCCAGCTGGTCGAGGTCGACGCCGGTGCTCATGCCAAGGCCGTGCAGCAGATAGACCACCTCTTCCGACGCCACATTGCCGGAGGCACCGGGGGCATAGGGGCAGCCGCCGAGCCCGGCCACCGAGCAGTCGATGGTGCGGATCCCGCGCTCGAGCGCCGGCAGCAGGTTGGCCAGCCCCTGGCCGTAGGTGTCGTGAAAATGAACCGCAAGCCGGCCCGCCGGGATCTCGTGCAGCACCGCATCCAGCATGGGAGCCACGGTGCCCGGGGTGCCGACGCCGATGGTGTCGCCGAGGGATATCTCATGGCAGCCCAGATCCAGCAGCCGCTCGGCAAGGGCGGCGACCCGTTTCGGGCGGGTCGGGCCGTCGAACGGGCAGGCGATGACGGTGGAGAGGTAGCCGCGCACCTTGATGCCGAGGCTGCGCGCCTCCTGCACCAGGGGAGCGAAGCGCACCAGGGACTCCTCCACGCTGATGCCGATGTTGGCTCGGGTGAAGCCGTCCGAGCAGGCGGTGAAGAGACCTATCTCGTCGGCGCGTGCGGCGACGGCGGCCTGCAGACCCTGCAGATTGGGCACCAGGGCGCCATAGCGGGTCGGCCCCCTGCGCGGCAGGGCATTAAAGAGTGCGGCGGAATCCGCCATCTGCGGCACCTTCTTGGGCGACACGAAGGCCCCCACCTCGATGCGCTGCAACCCGCTCTCGGCCAGGTGGGCGATGAGCGCCAGCCGCTGCGCCAGGGAGAGGGTGGCGGTCTCATTTTGCAGGCCGTCCCGCGGCCCCATCTCCACCAGGCTGACCTTGTCGTCCCGGTTCTCGTGCGTGTGGCTCATGAGCGCTCCTCCTGCGCGGTATGGTCCTCGGCAAAGCGCACCAGCACGGCGCCCTGGCTCACCTGTTCGCCCTGGCGGCACTGCAGGGCCTCAATCACCCCGTCCCGGTCAGCTTTGAGGACGTGCTCCATCTTCATTGCCTCCAGCACCAGCAGGGGTTGCCCCTTGCTGACCGGCTGGCCGGCCTCGACCTGCAGCGCCACCACGATGCCGTGCATGGGGGCCAGGATGCCCGGGACATGGCTCGTGTCGTGATCATGGTGGAGCTGATGATGCTGATCATCGAGCGAGAAGCGGATGCGCCTGCCCGCCAGGTGCAGCAAATAGGCGTCCTCGCCGAGGGGCTGCACCGGATAGCGCTGCCAATGTCCACCCTGGCACAGGCGGATCTGTTCTGACCCGAGTTCAAACGGGATCTGCTCGCCTTGCCAGAGTAGGCTGCCTGCCCGCTCGGCGAGGGTGAGAGTGCGGGTCTCCTCGCCGATGCGCACCGTGGCGCAAAAGCGGCGGGTGGGGCCCAGCCGAAAGCCTGCGGCCTGCTGCCAGGGGGAGGCATCGCGCTCGCAAGTGGCGAGCCAGAGGGTGGCGAGGGGCCAGGCGAGCGCAGGAACGGGCAGGGTGTCGGTGGGAATGGGCCACTGGGTGTGGTGGCGCATCGCCAGCACCTCTGGCGCTTCGCACAGGCGCTGCAGGAGCGGGCCGTTGTGCACCAGAGGGCCGAGATCCAGGGCTGCCAGGGCATCGGCCAGGGTGGCAAAGGCTTCGCTGCGGCTCGGTGCGTGGGCGACGAGCTTGGCGATCATGGGGTCGTAATAGGGGCTCACCTCATCGCCAGCGGTGACGCCGGTGTCGATGCGCACCCCCTTGGGCCAGGTGAGCCAGTGGATGGGGCCGCTCGCTGGCAGAAAACCGGCGGCCACGTCTTCGGCGTAGAGGCGCGCCTCCACCGCGTGGCCACGCAGCACCACCTGTTCCTGGGTGAGGGGCAGCGGTTTGCCCTCGGCCACCGCCAGCTGCCAGGCCACCAGATCCTGGCCTGTGATGGCCTCGGTAACCGGGTGCTCCACCTGCAACCGGGTGTTCATCTCCATGAAGAAGAACTCCTCCCCGCAGAGCAAAAACTCGATGGTGCCCGCCCCCCGATAGGCGATGGCCTTGGCCGCCGCCACGGCCGCCTCGCCCATGGCGCGGCGCAGGGCAGGGGAGATGTCGGGGGCGGGGGCCTCCTCGATCACCTTCTGGTGGCGGCGCTGCAAGGAGCAGTCCCGATCCCCCAGATAGATTGCGTTGCCAAGGGCATCGGCAAAGACCTGCACCTCCACGTGACGGGCGCGGGGGAGATAGCGCTCCAGCAGCACATGGTCGTCGCCAAAGGCGGCACTCGCCTCCCGCTTGACCGCCGCCAGGGCGTCGTCAAAGTCGGCCAGCTGATCGACCCGCCGCATCCCCTTGCCACCGCCGCCGCTGGCCGCCTTGATAAGGAGCGGGAAGCCCACCCGGCTCGCCTGATCGCGCAAAAAGTCGGGATGCTGATCCGCGCCGTGATAACCGGGCAGCACGGGGACGCCGGCTGCCTGCATCAGCCCTTTGGCCCCCGACTTGTCCCCCATGGCGAGGATGGCGGCGCCGCTTGGGCCGACAAAGCGCACGCCCCGCTGCTCGCAGGCGGTGGCAAAGTCGCTGTTCTCGGAGAGGAAACCGTAGCCCGGGTGGATGGCGTCGGCATTCGCTTCTTTGGCAATCTTGAGCACCTTGCCGGTGTCGAGGTAGCTCTCCCGGGCGGGGGCCGGCCCCAGATGCCAGGCTTCGTCGGCTTCGCGCACGTGCATGGCGCGGGCATCGGCGTCCGAGTAGAGGGCGATGGTGTGAATGCCGAGGCGCCGTGCTGTCTTGATGATGCGCACGGCGATTTCACCGCGATTGGCGATCAGCAGGCGCTTGATGGGAGTGTGATGGGTCATGCTGCCTCCCTGTTGTTCAAGGCGCACAAGTGCGAAGCGTGTTGATCCACACTCCCGTTATATTGACCACAGTTGGCGATCAGCAGGTGCTTGATGAGGTGGTATTGAGTCATGCTTCGTCCTTGAAACGGGGGCGCCAGGTTGGGGGGCGTTTGTCGAAGAAGGCCTGGATCCCCTCCTGGGCCTCGAGACCGACCCGTACCCGGGCGATGGTCTCGACGGTCTGCTCTTCGTGCTGGTGGCCTGGGCGCCCTTCGAGGGCGGCCAGCAGCCGCTTGGTCTCCTTCATCGCCTGGGGGCCGTTGCGACACAACCGCAGGGCCATGGCGCGTCCCTCCGCCAGCAACTGATCAGGCTGGCTGAGCCTGTGCACCACGTTGAGTCGGCAGGCGGTGATGGCATCGAAAGGCTCTGCGCTCAGCATGTAGCGGCGGGCCTGGCGCATCCCCATGGTGCGCACCACGTAGGGGCTGATCACCGCAGGCACCAGTCCCAGGGTCACCTCGGAGAGGCAGAAGCGGGCATTTTCGCTGGCCAGCACGATGTCGCAGGCGCAGACAAGGCCTAAGGCGCCGCCGTAGGCGGCCCCCTGCACCAGGGCTACCGTGGGGAAGGGCAGCTCGTCCAGTGCCTGCATCAGGTGGGCCAGCACCCGGGCGTCCTCGCGATTCTTGTCAAAGGCGCGGGGGTCGAACGCTTCCCCTGCCATCTTGCGCATCCACTCGAGATCGGCGCCCGCGCAAAAATGCGGCCCCTCGGCGCGCAGCAGCAGCACGTGGGGGCGGTCGGCGAGGGGCTGGCCGTGGGTCAGCTCGTCGAGGCAGTCGAGCAGCCCTTGCATCAGGTCGGCATCGAGGGCGTTGTGACGGGCCGGGCGGGCGAGCACCAGCTCGATCACCGGGCCGTGGCGCTCCAGGCGAAAATGGGCAAGGGGATCGTTGAAGAGCGGGTCTGACATATGAACTCCTTACATCCGGAAGATGCCGTACTGCCCGGGGCCCGGCTCGGCCCCCTGGCAGGCCGCCAGCGCCAGGGCGAGCACGGTGCGGCTCTGGGCCGGGTCGATGACGCCGTCATCCCACAGGCGAGCACTGGCGTAATAGGGGTGACCCTGGCGCTCGTACTGCGCGATCACCGGGGCGCGAATGGCGGCCGCCTCCGGCTCGCCCAGAGTCTTGCCCTCGGCGGCCAGCTTGTCCCGGCGCACCTGCACCAGCACCCCGGCCGCCTGCTCGCCCCCCATGACGGAGATGCGGCTGTTGGGCCAGCTGAAGAGAAAATCCGGTTCATAGGCGCGCCCGCACATGCCGTAGTTGCCGGCACCGAAGCTGCCGCCGACGATCAGAGTGATCTTGGGCACCCGGCTGCAGGCCACGGCGGTCACCAGCTTGGCGCCGTGCTTGGCGATCCCCTCTTTCTCCGCCGTACTCCCCACCATAAAGCCGGTGATGTTTTGCAGAAACAGCAGCGGGATCCCCCGCTGGTTGCAGAGCTGGATGAAGTGGGCCCCCTTCTGGGCGCTGTCGCTGTGCAGCACGCCGTTGTTGGCGAGGATCCCCACCTGCATGCCCTCAATGCGGGAAAAACCCGTCACCAAGGTAGTGCCGAACAACGCTTTGAATTCGTCAAACACAGAGCCATCCACTAGTCGGGCGATCAATTCTCGTGCGTCATAGGGGCGCTTGAGACTGGTGCCCACCAGGCCGTAGAGCTCCTCGATGGGGTAGTGCGGCTCATCATAGGAGGGAGCGGATGGGGCGGGTGACGCCGCCGTCTGGTTGTCACCCAGGTTGCTTACCAGGGTGCGGGTGATGGCCAGGGCATGGGCATCGTCCCTGGCCATGTGATCCGCCACCCCGGAGTGGACGCAGTGCACCTCGGCGCCGCCCAAGGCTTCTGCGCTGATCTCCTCACCGGTGGCGGCCTTGACCAGGGGCGGGCCCGCCAGAAAGAGGGTGGCCTGTTCCCTGACCATGATCGACTCGTCCGCCATGGCGGGCACGTAGGCACCCCCGGCGGTACAGAGTCCCATCACCACCGCCAGCTGGGGGATGCTCTGGGCCGACATGCGAGCCTGGTTGTAGAAGATGCGGCCAAAATGCTCCCGGTCGGGGAACACCTCGTCCTGCATGGGCAGGAAGGCACCGCCGGAATCCACCAGATAGAGGCATGGGAGGCGCAGTCGCTCGGCAATGGCCTGGGCGCGCAGGTGCTTTTTCACCGTGAGGGGGTAGTAGGTGCCGCCCTTCACGGTGGCGTCATTCACCACCAGCATGCACAGGCGCCCCGAGACCCGTCCGATGCCGGTGAGGATGCCGGCAGCGGGCACCGGTTCGTCATAGACCTGCCAGCCAGCCAGCGCCGACAGTTCGAGAAAGGGGGAACCCGGGTCCAGCAGCTGGTCGATGCGCTCCCGGGGCAGCAGCTTGCCACGGGCCTGGTGGCGGGCCTTGTTGGCAGCACCGCCGCCCAAGGCTATCTCCTCCAGGCGGGCATTGAGATCGTCGACCAGTGCCTGCATGGCGGCACGATTGGCCTCATAGTCGGGGCTCGCGGTGTCGAGACGGGAGTGGATCCTGCTCATGCATTATCCCCCATCAGCTCGCGGCCGATGAGCCAGCGGCGGATCTCCGAGGTGCCGGCGCCGATTTCGTAGAGTTTGGCGTCCCGCAGCAGGCGGCCTGTGGGGTATTCGTTGATGTAGCCGTTGCCGCCGAGCAGCTGGATGGCATCGAGGGCCATCTGGGTGGCATTTTCGGCGGCAAACAGGATGGCGGCGGCGCAATCCTTGCGGCTGGTGCGGCCCTGATCGCAGGCGCTCGCCACCGAATAGACCAGCGCCCGGCTGCTGGCGAGACGGGTATACATGTCGGCGAGCTTGCCCTGCACCAGCTGGAACTCGCCGATGGCCTGGCCGAACTGCTTGCGCTCGCGCACATAGGGAAGCACCACGTCCATGCAGGCCTGCATGATGCCAAGGGGGCCTGCTGCCAGCACCACCCGCTCGTAGTCGAGCCCGCTCATCAGTACCTTGACCCCGCCGTGCAGGGGACCCAGCAGGTTCTCCTGCGGCACCCGGCAGTTGTCGAACACCAGCTCGCAGGTACTGGATCCGCGCATGCCGAGCTTGTCGAGCTTCTGGGCGGTGGAAAAACCGGGAGTTCCCGCCTCGACGATAAAGGCGGAAATACCTTTGGGCCCTGCAGCGGCATCGGTCTTGGCATAGATGACGAAGGTGTCGGCATCGGGCCCGTTTGTGATCCACATCTTGTTGCCGTTCAGCACGAAGTGATCCCCCTCGCGCACCGCGGTGAGGCGCATGCTCACCACATCGGAGCCGGCACCCGGCTCGCTCATGGCCAGCGCCCCCACGTGTTTGCCGCTGACGAGGGAGGGCAGATATTTCGCCTTCTGATCAGGGGTGCCGTGGCGGTGGATCTGGTTGATGCAGAGGTTGGAGTGAGCGCCGTAGGAGAGGCCGACCGAGGCGCTGGCGCGGCTCACCTGCTCCATCACCAGCACATGGGCCAGATAGCCGAGGTTCACCCCGTCATACTCCTCCGCCACCGTGATGCCGTGCAGCCCCAGCTCACCCATGCGGGGCCAGAGATCCCGGGGAAAAGCGTTGCTCTGATCGATCTCGCTGGCGCGCGGTGCGATCACTTTCTGGCAGAAAGCCTCGACCTGTTCGGTCAGGGCCTGGAGGGTTTCATCCATCAGGGCATGCATCCGTGCTCTCCTTGGTGCAGTGGACTGCCGATTTCCCCTGCCATCAGGGTGATGACTGGTCAGTCCATTCGTGATTCAAGTTTACGTTAGCGTAAACGTAAATTGATTGTTAGTCTAAGGTAAATTCGATGGCAGCCCGCCGCAAGGGGCTACCCGGGCAGAGGAGCGCAAGGAGTGAACAGGATGTGCAACAGCAACATGGATGTGGCCGGCCTGCAGTGGCCTGCCATCGCCAGCCAACGGGCTAGGAGGGGGGCATGAGCCAGCATCACACCCAGTACGGGGATCTGCCGCTCTACATCGGTGGCGAGGCGTGTCCGTCCGCAAGCGACGAGTGGATAGAGGTGACCGACCCGGCGGACCAGCATCTGCTGGCGCGTGTGCCGAAAGCTACCTCTGCGGAAATTGAGCTGGCGGTGCGCGCCGCCCACGACGCCTACCTGCTGTGGCGGGAGGTGCCGGCCCCCGAGCGGGCCCGGGTCATGTTCAACTACCAGCATCTGTTGAAAGTGCATCACGACGAGCTGGCGACCCTGCTGGCCCAGGAAACCGGCAAGAACCTGGCGGATGCCAAGGGGGATGTGTGGCGCGGCATCGAGGTGGTGGAGCAGGCCTGCGGTATTGCCAGTCAGACCCTGGGGGAGACCATGGGCAACGTGGCGCGCCGGGTGGATGGCCACTCCTGGGTGCAGCCCCTCGGGGTCTGCGTCGGCATCACGCCGTTCAACTTCCCAGCCATGATACCGCTGTGGATGTTCCCGCTGGCGGTGGCCTGCGGCAACGGCTTTGTGCTCAAGCCCTCCGAGCAGGATCCCCTCACCCCCATGCGCCTGGCCGAGCTGTTTACCGAGGCGGGGGCCCCCAGGGGCATTCTGTCGGTGGTGCACGGCGGCGCCGAGCAGGTGGATGCGCTGCTGGCCCATCCCGATGTCAAGGCAGTCAGTTTCGTGGGCTCGGCCCGGGTCGGCGGCCACGTCTATCGCAGCGCCACGTCGCAGCTCAAGCGCGCCCAGTGTTTTGTCGGCGCCAAGAATCACATGGTGATCATGCCGGATGCCAACAAGGCGCAGGTGCTCGGCAACTTGGTGGGAGCCGGAGTCGGCGCCGCCGGTCAGCGCTGCATGGCCATCAGCGTGGCGGTGTTCGTGGGGAGCACCAGGGAGTGGATCCCCGAGCTCGCCGCCGAGTTCGCCAAGGTGAAACCCGGTGTCTGGCACGATCCCGAGGCCGCCTACGGCCCCCTCATCAGCCCGGAGGCGAAAGTCAGGGTGGAGGGGCTTATCGAGGCGGGGATTGCCGAGGGAGCCGAGTGCCTGCTGGACGGCCGTTTTTGCGACGTCCCCGGCTACCCGGTGGGCAACTGGGTGGGGCCGACCCTGTTTCGCGGCGTGACCCCCGAGATGCGCATCTACAAGGAGGAGATCTTCGGGCCCGTGCTGGCCTGCCTCGAGGTGGGGAGCCTGGATGAGGCGCTTGCCCTCATCAACGCCAACCCCTATGGCAACGGCACCTCCCTCTTCACCGGCTGTGGCGCCGCCGCCCGCAAGTTTCGCCACGAGGTGGCGGTGGGCCAGGTGGGGATCAACGTGCCCATCCCGGTGCCGCTGCCGTTCTTCTCCTTTACCGGCTGGCGCGGCTCCTTCTACGGGGATCTGCACGCCTACGGCAAGCAGGCGGTACGTTTTTACACCGAGACCAAGACGGTGACGGAGCGCTGGTTCGACGAAGACATTCCCAGCGGCCCCAATATGACCATTCAGCTGCGCTGACGGCAGGTTGCCCACTTTGCCCGGGTGCCCCCATTGACAGCAACGGATCGACGGAACAAGTACAAAGGAAGCGAACAAGATGGATTTTACCCTGACCGAATCCCAACGGGCCTGTGTCGAGTCGGCCGGCGCCTTCGCCGATCTGGCGCTCAAACCCCACGCCGCGCGCTGGGACAGGGAGCACGAGTTCCCCATCCCCACCATCAAGCAGGCGGCGGCGTTGGGCCTGTGTGGCCTCTATACCCCGGAGCAGTATGACGGTCTGGGCCTGAGCCGGCTCGATGCCAGCCTCATCTTCGAACGCCTCGCCATGGGCTGCACCTCCACCACCGCCTATCTCACCATCCACAACATGGTGAGCTGGATGCTGGGCAGCTGGCTGCCTGCCGAGGTGGCCGCGGAGTGGGTACCCAGGCTCGCCAGCGGCGAGCTGCTGGGATCCTACTGCCTCACCGAGCCGGGGGCGGGCTCCGACGCTGCGGCCCTCAAGACCCGCGCCGTGCGCGATGGCGCGGATTACCTCCTCGACGGCAGCAAGGTGTTCATCTCGGGCGCCGGCAGCACCGACGTGCTGGTGGTGATGGCCCGCACCGGTGGTGAGGGGGCCAAGGGGATCTCTGCCTTCATGGTACCGGCCCAGACCCCCGGCGTGAGCTACGGCAAGGCGGAGGAGAAGATGGGCTGGAACAGCCAGCCGACCCGGGAGGTGAACTTCAATGCCGTGCGCATTCCCGCTCGCTTCCGGCTGGGGGAGGAGGGGGAAGGGTTCAAGTTCGCCATGCAGGCGCTCGATGGGGGGCGCATCAACATCGCCAGCTGTTCGCTGGGCACAGCCCAGCAGGCTCTCAACGATGCCCTGGCCCATGTGCAGCAGCGCCAGCAATTTGGACACCCGATCAGCGAATTCCAGAGCGTGCAGTTTCGCCTGGCCGACATGGCCACCGAGCTCGCTGCCGCCCGCCTGCTGGTGCGCCAGGCGGCCGCCAAACTCGATGAGGGCAGCCCGGACAAGAGCGCCTGGTGCGCCATGGCCAAGCGTTTTGCCACCGACGTGGGGCACCGCATCTGCGACGACGCCCTGCAACTCTTTGGCGGCTATGGTTATATCCGCGAGTATCCGCTTGAGCGCTATCTGCGCGACACCCGGGTGCACCGCATTCTGGAAGGGACGAATGAAGTGATGCGGCTCATCATCGCCCGCCGCCTGCTGGCCGACCCCGGCCTGTCGCTGGAGTAGCGGGAGTAGCCTGCCCTGAGGACGCAGTCGGCGCGTCCTCAGGCTTTGTGAGCCAGGTGCAGGTTGGCTCCATTCAACCCTGTCATCATGGGGCAGTTTTTTTGACAAGGACAACGCAATGACAAGGATCAGGCTCGAATATCACGGCCACGTGGCCTACATCACCCTCGATCACCCACCCGCCAACACCTGGACGCTCGCCAGCCTGGAAGCCTTCTTGCAGATGATGGTGGAGCTGGATGGTCGCCCCGACGTGGTAGCCCTGGTGATCCGCGGTGCCGGAGAGAAATTCTTCTGCGCTGGCGCCGATCTCAAGATGTTCGCCGACGGCAGCCTGGCGTATGCCCGCGAGGTGGCCGAGGCCTTTGGCCACGCCTTCGAGGCGCTGGCCCGCTTTCACGGGGTCAGCATCGCCGCCATCAACGGTTATGCCATGGGAGGGGGGCTCGAAGTCGCGCTGGCCTGCGACATCCGCATCGCCGAGCAGCAGGCCAAGCTGGGGTTGCCGGAGGCCTCGGTGGGCTTGCTGCCCTGCGCCGGCGGCACCCAGCGCCTCACCGAGCTGGTGGGGCCGGGCTGGGCCAAGCGGATGATCCTCTGCGGCGAGAAGGTGAGCGCCACCCTGGCCTACGAGATGGGGCTGGTGGAGGAGGTGGTGACCGAGGGGCACGCCTGGGAGGCGGCGCAGCAGATGGCCCAGCTGGTGGAGCGCCAGAGCCCGAGCGCCCTGCGCGCCTGCAAACAGCTCATCAATCAGGGGCGAAGCACCCACAGGGACGCGGCGCTGCCACTCGAGCGCAGCCTTTTTCTCGCCCTGTTTGACGATGCCAACCAGCGCGAAGGGGTGGCGGCCTTCCTCGAGAAGCGGGCTCCGCGCTGGCGTTACGACCAATCCAAACCGAAAGAGTGAGGGAGTGAAGAATGAATGAGGTAATGATGGCGGCCCGCCATGTCGCAGGGGCAGATACCCGGTCTGCGGGGGCTGCCCATGAGTGAGCCCGTGCGCATCGAGACCCGCCCCACGGCGGATGGTGGCCACATCGGCATCCTCACCCTGGACAGCCCCGCCTCCCTCAATGCCCTGAGCCTTGAGATGATCCAGTTGTTGCAGGGGGCGTTGACCCGCTGGGAGCAGGATCCGGCCATCGTCTGCGTGCTGTTGCAGGGGGCCGGCGAGAAGGCATTCTGCGCCGGTGGCGACATCCGCTCCTTTTATTACCGCAAGCAGGAGGGGAGCGAGTCGGCACTGTTTGGCTATGCCCGCGACTTCTTCGAACAGGAGTACCGGCTCGATCACCACATCCACTGCTACGGCAAGCCCCTTGTCTGCGTGGCGGACGGCATCTGCATGGGGGGCGGCATCGGTCTCTTTGCCGGGGCCGGGTTCCGGGTGGTGACCGAAAAGAGTCTGTTCGCCATGCCGGAGGTGACCATAGGCCTCTATCCGGACGTGGGGGCCAGCTGGTTTTTGAGCCGGATGCCGGGGCGGCTCGGACTCTGGCTTGGCCTCACCGGTGCCCGCTTCAACGGGGCGGATGCCATCGGCCTGGGGCTCGCGGATCATGCCATGGGGAGCCGCGAGCGGGTGGAACTGCCGGTGCGCCTCGCCGCCCTCGACTGGTCTGCAGGCGACCCCTGCGAGCAGATCGAGGTGCTGCTCACCGATTTGCAGGAAGCCCCTGGTCAGGCATTGCCGCCTCCCGTACTGCTGCCCCACCAGGCCCGCATCGATGCGCTGTTGGCTGGCCGCTCTCTGCAAGGGGTGCTGGCACGCCTCGAGGGCGCCGAGCTGGACGAACCGGCGCTGACTCAGGGGCGGGAGACCTGCCTTCGCGGCAGCCCCATCAGCCGCGCCATTCTCTGGCGCCAGTTCTGGCAGGCACGGCGCCAGTCCCTGGCCGAGGTGTTTGCCGACGAGTTGGCCCTCTCGGTCAACTGCGTACTCAAAGGGGATTTTGTGGAAGGGGTACGGGCCCTGCTCATCGACAAGGACAAATCACCCCGCTGGCAGGCCCCGCAGGCGGGGGAGGCCTGGCTGGATGCCTTCTATCGCTGGCCCGAGGGTGACAACCCCTTGCGCCCCCGCTGACGTGCGATCACACACAAGGAGCACACCATGACAAGGATTGGGTTTATCGGGCTTGGCAACATGGGGGGCCCCATGGCCGCCAACCTGGCCAGGGCGGGGCACAGGGTGCAGGTGTTTGATCTGGTGCCCGAGAGCCTGACCCGCGCCATCGAGGCCGGCTGCCTCGCCACCGGCAATGCCCGGGAAGCGGTGAGCGGCTGCGAGCTGGTCATCAGCATGCTGCCAGCGGGCGAGCACGTGCGCAGCCTCTGGCTGGGGGAGAGTGCCGGTGAGCGGGGCGGCCAGGATCTGCTGACGGCCCTGTCGCCCGGCGCCCTGGTCATCGACTGCTCCACCATAGACGTGGCCTCGGCCCGTCAGGTGGGGGCGGCGGCGAAGGCGCGCGGCATCCGTTTTCTCGATGCACCCGTCTCGGGAGGCGTGGCCGGTGCGGCGGCGGGCACGCTCACCTTCATCGTCGGCGGCGAACAAGCGGATTTTGAAGCGGCCAGACCCGTGCTCGCCTGCATGGGGCAGAACCTGTTTCACGCCGGGGCCCTCGGCGCTGGCCAGATCGCCAAGATGTGCAACAACATGCTGCTCGCCATCCACATGGCGGGCACCGCCGAGGCGCTGGCGCTCGGGGTCAAGGAGGGGCTGGATCCCGCCGTGCTCTCCACCATCATGGGCAAGAGTTCGGGCAACAACTGGAGCCTTGAGCGCTACAACCCCTGGCCCGGGGTGATGGAGAACGTGCCGGCATCCCGTGGGTATACAGGGGGCTTTATGACCCGGCTGATGGTCAAGGATTTGGGGCTCGCCATGGCGTTGGCGGAACATGCCCACAGCGCCGTGCCCATGGGGGCCCTGGCCCGCAACCTCTTCAACCTGCACGGGAGCCAGGGCCAGGAGAACAAGGATTTCTCCAGCATCCTCGAGCTCTATCGGGATAAAACTGCGCCGGGTTAAGGGCCGTTATCTACCTATTTACCCGATAGTCTTTGACTCGACAGTCACCGGCCATCTCACCAGGAGCATTTATGGATATCACACAAAAAGTTATTGCCATGACGGGGGCGGGCAGGGGGCTCGGGCGCGCCATCGCCCTGAGTCTGGCGGAGCAGGGGGCGCAACTTGCGCTCATCGACGTCAACCGCACCGATCTGGAGGTGACCGAGGCGGAGGTGCGCAGCCGTGACGGCCGCTGCGCCCTGTTCGTCTGCAACGTGGCAAGCGAGCCGGAGGTCGAGGCGACCTTCACCGCCATCAAGGATCAGTTCGGTGCCCTGCACGGTCTCGTCAACTGTGCCGGCATCCTGCGCGACGGCATGCTGATCAAGGTGAAGGAGGGGGCACTGACGGAGAAGATGAGCCTGGCCCAGTGGCAGAGCGTCATCGACGTCAACCTCACCGGCACTTTCCTGTGCGGGCGCGAGGGGGCGGCGCTGATGGCCATCGGCGGGGAGGGGGGCGTCATCATCAACATCTCCTCCATCGCCCGGGCTGGCAACATGGGCCAGAGCAACTATGCCGCCAGCAAGGCGGGAGTGGCCTCTCTGGTGGTCACCTGGGGGAAGGAGCTGGCCCGTCACGGCATCCGGGTGATGGGCATCGCCCCCGGCGTCTTTGCCACTGACATGACGGCGGCGATGAAACCCGAAGCCATGGCCCGCATGCAGCAGGCCATCCCGGTAGGCACCCTGGGGCAGGCGGCGCAGCTGGCCCAGACGGTGCAGTTCATCCTTGCCAACGACTATCTGTCGGGGCGGATGATCGAGCTGGACGGCGGCTTGAGGCTCTAGTCCCCCCCTGCATATACCCTTTCTGACGCCCCTCCTGCAGGGGCGTTTTTGCAGGGGAAAGGCCCCAGAGCAAGGGTGCATAGCCATGCAGGTCCGCTTTTTGAAAAGCGGGGCGACATCATGAAAAGTCGTGAAATATCAACGGGTCTTTCTTAATTTGAACCAGCTCACAGGCACCCCGGATCAGTGCTGTAAAATTGCGCGCGGTCAAGGCGGCTCATGATTGACGGCAAGAGGGATTGCGGCCGGAATAGTCATGCAATATAGTTGCCGCCTTTTTCACGGGGTACGGATTTTTAGCCCCTCCCATGTCGCGCGCTGTATGAATACGGATGCTCAGCCGCCGCCTAATAAAACAGGTTTGAGATGGACAAGAAACTGGGGCTGGGTGCCCTCATTTCGCTGGTGATCGGCTCCATGGTCGGTGCCGGGGTTTTCAGTCTGCCGCAAAACATCGCAGCGCACGCCAGTGCCGGGGCCGTCGCCCTGGGATGGGCCATCACGGGGATCGGCATGATCTGCCTCGCCCTGGTCTACCAGAATCTCTCCATGCGTCGACCGGATCTCGATGGCGGCATCTTCAGCTACGCCAAGGCAGGGTTCGGGGATTTCGTCGGCTTCAACGCCGCCTGGGGTTACTGGCTGTGCCAGCTGCTGGCCAACGTCTCCTACGCTATCGTGGTGTTCAGTGCGCTGAGCTACTTCTTCGACACGCCGGACAATGTCATCTTCGGTGACGGCAATACTCCGGTCGCCATCACGCTCGCTTCCCTGCTCATCTGGTCGGTGCATGCCCTGGTGCTGCGCGGCATCCAGGTGGCGGCGCTGGTGAACATCGTCACCACCATCGCCAAGATGGTGCCCCTCATCGTCTTCTGCGTAGCCATCCTGCTCGCTTTCAACATGGAGACCTTCACCCTGGATCTCTGGGGGCAGGGGAGTCCCGAGCTCGGCTCCGTGATGGATCAGGTCAAGTCCACCATGAAGGTGACCCTCTGGGTCTTCATCGGCATCGAGGGGGCCGTGGTGGTCTCCGCCCGTGCCCGCCATCGCAAGGACGTGGGCCGCGCCACCGTGCTGGCGCTGCTCGGCGCCCTGGCGCTCTACGTCATGGTGACCCTGTTCTCCCTGGGGGTCATGAACCAGCCGCAACTGGCGGCCCTCAAGAACCCCTCCACCGCCATGATCCTGGAAGCCGTGGTCGGCCCCTGGGGCGCCTGGCTCATCAACATCGGCCTGGTGATCTCGGTGATGGGGGCCCTGCTGAGTTGGACCGTGCTGGCGGCGGAAGTGCCCTACATCGCGGGCAAGACCGGGGTCTTCCCGGCCTGGTTCGCCAAGGAGAACAAGAACGGCTCCCCCAAGGTGTCGCTCTGGTGCTCCACCTGCCTGGTGCAAATCTTCCTCATCATCATCTACTTCCAGAACAGCACCTATCTGGCGCTGGTGAACATTGCCACCTCGGCGGCCCTGGTGCCCTATGTCTTCTCTGGTGCTTACGGCCTCAAGCTGGCGTTGAAAGGGGAGACCTACGCGGGCCAGCCCCATCAGCGCAAGCGCGACCTGCTGCTGGCCCTGGTGGCCACCGTCTATGGCTGCTGGCTGGTCTATGCCGCGGGGGTGGAGTACCTCTTGCTGGTGGCACTGCTCTACAGCCCGGGGATCTTCATCTACTGGAAGGCGCGCCAGCACCACGGCCTGCGCAGCCTCAATCGGCTGGAGCAGGGGATGACGGCAGCTCTGCTCGGCTGCGCCGTGCTGGCGTTCTACAAGGTGATGGACGGTACCATTCCCCTGCATTAATCGGCACAATAAAGAGATGGCAAGATGCCATCTCTTTTTTATGGATAATGGCGGTCAAGTTGACCGCTGTTTCGTTATTGAAGGAATGTTTATGCTGTTTGTGGGCTATCTGGTGTTGGGCGCCTTCGCGGGCATGCTGGCCGGGCTGTTCGGTATCGGCGGTGGCCTCATCATCGTCCCCGTGCTGGTCCTGAGTTTTCACGCACAGGGCGTGGCGCCGGAGATCATCACCCATCTGGCCCTCGGCACCTCGCTGCCCACCATGATCTTCACCGGTTTCAGCTCCCTGCGTGCGCACCAGGAGGCAGGAGCGGTAGACTGGGGGATGATTCGGCGCCTGGGCGCCGGCATGCTGGTCGGTGCCTGGCTCGGCGGCATGACCGCCAACCTGCTGAGCGCCAGCACTCTCAACATCATCATCGGCTGCTTCGCCTGGACCATGGCCCTGCAGATGGGGCTCAATCTGAGGCCAAAAGCGGAGCGACACATGCCGGGCCCCCTTGGTACCGGGATCGCCGGCACCGTCATCGGCTGGATGTCGGCCTTGTTCGGCATCGGTGGCGGCTCGCTGACCGTGCCTTACCTCACCTGGAATTCGGTGCCCATGCGCAACGCCGTGGCTGCCTCCGCCGCCTGCAGCATGCCCATCGCCCTGGCAGGCAGCCTCAGCTACCTCTATGCCGGTTGGGGAGACGTCGATCTGCCCGAGTGGAGCGTCGGATTCATCTATCTGCCGGCCCTGCTTGGCATCGTGCTCACCAGCACCCAGTTTGCCCGTCTGGGCGCCAGACTGGCACACCGAATGTCACCCCGGCGGCTCAAGCAGGCCTTTGCCCTGCTCATGTTGCTGGTGGGTGCCAAATTCATGCTCTTTAGCTGAACCCTTGGCCAGATTGTTGAAAAATAAGGCGAACGGCTCGCGCAGCGGTAGAAAGCCGTTGCATTGAGGGGCCAGTTTGCCTATTCTCCTCGCCGGTGGTCCTATTGGTCCTCTCGCATTGATAACCCGTCGACCTGGTCAGGACCGGAAGGTAGCAGCCAAGGCGGGGGACTCGAGTGCCGGGATGTGGCTGGTAGGGCCACCACCTGTTTCTGCCATTCAACAAGTTACAGCTAATACCCCCTTCAGACCTCTTGGTAATCCACTTCATGTGGATGAATCAGGAGTCTTCAAAGTGAATCTCTGGCTCAATCCACACGGCAGCTGATACTACCGGAAAGTCACCAGGCACCCCTGTGGTGGTCGTAAAGCGTGCTCGTTGTAGCGATCAACAATCCCTGCAAACCCGCGACAAGCTGATGGCCCGTGCGGCGGTAGCCAAGTGGCCTGCGCCATCTCCTGGTGTGCTCCCCATTCCCTGTTGCCTTGGTCATCCGTCGGTGTTTGCCGGTCGTGCCCGTGCAGACCGTCAATACCCTCTCTTCGGCCTTGCCTGTTTCCTCGCTGGGCGGAAAGTCGACATGGGGAGTTCCAGCAACTGGTGTCGGCCGTCATCGGCGTACCACATGGCGGAAATAAAAGATTGAAAATAGCCCCTGGCATCGGGCTATTTCATTGATCCCGGCATTCGTCAATTTTGGTATATCCAAGGGATATCTTGTGCTTTGTACTCCTTGCATCGACCCCGTAATCTCGGGGGCGTCATCATTTATTAACAAGGAAAAAGCCATGTTGAAAACCATATTTAAATTGACGCCTCTGGTTGCCGCCATCATGTCAGGATATGCCAGCGCCGGGGAAACCATCCGGCTGGGGATAATGAGCGGCGAAGATGAAGATGTGTGGAAAGTTGCCTCGGTACAGGCCAAAAAGCAGGGGCTGGATATCGAGCTTATCAAGTTCAATGACTATATTCTGCCCAACGAGGCGCTGGAGAATGGCGAAATAGATGCCAATGCATTTCAGCACAAACCCTACCTGGACAATCAGGTGAAGAGCCGTGGCTACCATATCGTGCCGGTCGGCAATACGGCGGTGTGGCCCATCGGCCTGTATTCCAAGAAATTCAATGCGGTCGGTGACTTGCCGGAGAGGGCCATCATAGGGGTGCCCAACGATCCCAGCAATGAAGGGCGTGCGCTGCGGGTGCTGGCGTCGGCCGGGGTCATCAAGCTGCGTCCCGGCTCGGGCATATTGGCGACCACTACGGATATTATCGACAACCCCAAGAAATTGCAGATAAGGGAGCTGGATACCGGCATCATAGGGCGCTCTCTGGAGGATCTGGATGCCGCCGTGGTCAATACGGACTGGGCATTGAAATCCGGCTTGAGCCAGCAGCAACGTATTTATTCCGAGACGGCAAAAGAGAATCCTTACAATAATTTCATCGCGGTCAAAAGCGGCAATGAAAGCGCCCCCTGGGTGAAAACTCTGGTGGCATCCTATCAAAATGAGCAAGTCAAGGCTGCGCTGGAAAAATACTATAAAGGGACGGCTATCCCTGCGTGGTAATTAATACCGGTGCTCCATCACTGATGATTTATTGGTTATGGATACTGCCTTCTATCGGGGCCGCCTTCTCACCGGAGCGCAGTCCCCTATTTTGGGTGGCCGCACAGTGCGGCCATTTTGCAAGACAACCTGAGCCGGTACTCGACCGGGCCCTTGCAGACAAAGACATGAGCAGGATGCGCCATGAAGTTCCGTTATTTTCCCCGCACTGAAGAGATCAACGGTTGGGCCGCCATCTTGCCCGAGCGGGTGCCCAGCGCGCCGCTGAAGGGGGTGGTCCAGGGGGACTGGGTGGTGGTGGGGGCGGGCTATGCCGGGCTGGCCTTTGCCCATGTGCTGGCCGAGCATCAGCCACAGGCCCGCATCGTGCTGCTGGAAGCGGGTGTGGTGGGGGACAACGCCGCCGGGCGCAACTCGGGGTTTGCCATCGATTTGCCCCACAATATCGGCAGCGGCACCGCCGAGCTGGCCAAGGCCAGCCACTATCGGCGACTGCTGAAAGGGGGACTGGCCCAGCTGGCGCACTGGGTCAGCCGGTATCGCATTGATTGCGACTGGCAGCAGAGCGGCAAGTATCACTGCGCCGTCAAGGCCGGATCCGCCGGGCTGCTCAAACAATACGCCCATGAGCTGGATCTGCTGGACGAAGGCTATGAGTACCTGGAAGGGGCCGCCCTCTCGGCCCGTCTCGGCACCGGCTTTTACCACTCGGCCATCTATACCCCCAATACAGTGCTGCTCAATCCGGCCGCTCTGGTGCAGGGGCTTGCCGACAAGCTGCCGGGAAATGTGACCCTGTATGAGCGTAGCCCCGCCTTGCGGGTGGACAGCGCAGGCGGCGTTCGTATCACCACGCCCCATGGGGAGGTGGTGGCGAGCAAGGCCATGTTTGCCATCAACGGCGGCGCGGGTCAGCTGACCCCCTTTGCCGGCAAGCTTGCCTCCCTGGTGACCCATGCCACCCTGACCGAGCCGCTGACGCCCAAGCAGCGGGCCGGGCTGGGGGACATTGCGCCCTGGGGACTGACCCCGGTCAACGCCATCGTCGGCGCTACCTTTCGCTACACCCGGGATCACCGCATCCTGATCCGCCAGCATGTCGCTCATGCGCCGACACTGCACAGCCGTGCCGGGACCAATGAGGCCATGGTTCGGCGTCACCGCCAGTTGCTGCTCTCCCGCTTTCCCGCGCTGGGGGAGGTGGCCTTCGCCCATAGCTGGTCCGGGCTCATCAGCGTGAGCCGCAACGGGGCGCCGCTGTGGGGCCAGTTCGGCCCGGATCTCTACGCCGCGCTGGGATGCAACGGGGCTGGCATTAGCAAGCAGACCATGGCGGGCAAGGCGCTGGCCGATCTGGTGTGCGGGGTGGAGAGCCCCTGGGGCGAGCAGATGCGCGCCCTGGGCACGGCAAGCTATCTCCCGCCACGGCCCTGGCTGGATCTGGGGGTGCAAGGCTATCTCTGGAAAGAGCGGCTGCTGGGGGCTGGCGAATACTAGCGCCTGGTCACCATGGGGGACCTGCCCCTGGCTGAGCAGGGGACAGGTTGTGTGACGGTGTCAATCAAGCTGGGCGGCGGCAACCTGGCGCTTGAAGGGACCTGGCTTGTTGGCTTTGCGGTGTTCCGAAACCAGGATCAGCAGGCGCTGCAAGGCGATGAAGCTGAACAGCAGCAGGCCGATGATGATCTTGGTCCACCAGGAGCTGAGGGTACCGTCGAAGTTGATGTAGGTCTGGATCAACCCCTGGATCAGCACCCCGAACAGGGAGCCTAAGACGGTGCCCACCCCGCCGCTCAGCAGGGTGCCGCCGATGACCACGGCGGCGATGGCATCGAGCTCCACCCCGACGGCGGCGAGCGGATAGCCCGCCGAGGTATAGAGCGCGAACACGATGCCTGCCAGGGTCGCCAGGGTGGTGGAGAGCAGGTAGATGCGAATGGTGGTGTGGCGCACCGAGATCCCCATCAGGGCCGCCGAGGTGGCGTTGCCGCCGATGGCGTAAACGTTGTTGCCAAAGCGGGTGCGGTTGGCGAGCAGTATGCCGAAGACCACCACCGCCAGCATGATGAGGGCCAGCAGGCTCAGGCGACCACCCCCCGGTATCTTCCACGACAGGCTCGACAGATAGGTGAAGCTGGGGTGATCGATGGGCAGGGACTGCTCGGAGATGAGAAAACTGGCCCCCCGCAGGAAGAACATGCCCGCCAGGGTGATGATGAAGGCGGGGATCTTCAGGGTGTCGATGAGCCAGCCCATGAGGGCGCCAAAGCCTGCTCCGAGCACCAGCACCAGAGGGATGGCCAGCACGGGGCTGACGCCCAGCTTCCCGATGAGGGTTGCCAGCAGCACGCCGGTGAAGGCGATGACGGCCCCCACCGACAGATCGATGCCCCCCGAGAGGATGACGAAGGTCATGCCCACCGCCACTATTCCCAGAAACGCGTTGTCCGTCAGGATGTTGCAGATGATGCGGGTGGACATGAAGGCAGGGAAGGAGGCCAGGCAGAGTAGATAGCCCAGCACGAAGACCATGATGGTCACCATCAGGGGGAGGTTGCGTTTAAACATGGCGAGTCCCTCGCTGGAAGAGGTGGTTGAGGGCCGGTGATTGCATGACCAGCACCGCCAGCACCACCAGGGCCTTGACGATCTGGTTCCACTGGGGCTGGTAGCCGGAGAGCAGGATCCCGGTGTTCACCCCCTGGATGATCAGTATGCCGATCAGGGAGAGGGCGAGGTTGAAGCGCCCCCCCATCAGGGAGGTGCCTCCTATCACCACCGCCAGAATGGCGTCCATCTCGAGCCAGAGCCCGGCGTTGTTGGCATCGGCACCCCGGATGTCGGCGGCGACTATCATGCCGGCGACGGCGGCCATCATGCCGCTCAACAGGTAGGTGGCGATCACCACCATGGGGGTGTTGAGCCCGGCGTTCTTGGCGGCCTTGATGTTGATCCCCACCGCTTCGATGAAGAGGCCTAGGGCGGTGCGCTTGGTCAGCAGCCAGAGCAGCAGCGCCATGCCCAGGGTGATGATGACCGGGGTGGGCAGATAGAAGAGGGAGCCGCTGCCGATCCAGGCGAGGGCGTCGTTGTTGAAGGTGATGATCTGCCCCTCGGTGATGAGCTGGGCGATGCCCCGGCCCGCCACCATGAGGATCAGGGTGGCGACGATGGGCTGGATCTTGAACACCGCCACCAGCAGGCCGTTCCACAGGCCGCACAGAAGGCCCACCCCGATGACGGCGGCGAAGATGACCGGCAGGCTGTGACCGCCGGTGGCCAGGCTGGCCATGGTGGCCCCGCTGATGGCCATGACGGCGCCCACCGACAGGTCGATGCCGCCGGTGGCGATCACCAGCGTCATGCCGAGGGAGAGCAGGGCCACCGGGGCACAGCGGTTGAGGATGTCGATGAGGCTGCCAAACAGCCGCCCATCCTGGATGTGGATGGCGAAGAAGTTGTCGGCGACCAGGGCATTGATGAGCAGCACGCACACCAGGGCGGCGCACTGGGCCGAGCCCGTGGGCCACTCTCTGCGGGCGCGCGACCCCTTGGTGAGGGGGAGGATGGATGACGTCATATCAGGCCTCACATGCAATGGCGTTCATGATGGCAGGGACGCTCAGGGCGTCCGTCGCAAGCTCTGCCACCTGTTTTCTGTCACGAAGGACGATCACCCGATCGGCATAGCCCACCAGCTCCTCGAGCTCGGAGGAGATGACCAGCAGGGCCAGCCCGTTGGCGCAGAGGGATTCGATGAGGCGGATGATCTCGGCGTGGGCCCCCACGTCGATGCCCCGGGTGGGCTCGTCCAGGATCAGGAACTGGGGTTTGGTGAGCAGCCAGCGGGCGAGCAGCACCTTTTGCTGGTTGCCCCCGGAGAGAAACTGGATGGGCTGCTCCGGTCCCGGGGTCTTGATGGCCAACTGCTCGATGAGGCGGGCGGTGATCTCGTCCTGTTCCTTGCGAGAAAGGGGATGCAACCAGCCCCGCTGGGCCTGCAGGGCCAGCACCATGTTCTCACGCACCGAGGCCGAGGCGATGATGCCGGCGCTCTTGCGATCCTCCGGGCAGAAACCAAAGCCGTTGGCGGCCGCCTGGCGTGCAGAGCGGATGGTCACCGGCTTGTCCCGCACCCGGCACTCGCCGCTGTCGCTCGGCACTATGCCGAACATCAGCTCGGCGGTCTCGGTACGACCGGACCCGAGCAGGCCAGCGAGGCCCACTATCTCCCCGGGCATGACGTCGAGACTGAAGGGGGTGATGACTCCCCGCTTGCCATAGTCCCTGAACGACACCATGGGCTGGTTGCTGCGCAGTGTCTTGCCCGCCCGCTTGAGGGCATTGTCGTCCAGCTCGCGTCCCAGCATCATCTTGACCAGCTCCAGTTGTGGCAGTGCCTGGGTGTCGCGGGTGCCGACCAGCTCGCCGTTGCGCAGCACTGTGATGCGATCGCTGATGGCGTAGACCTGATCGAGAAAATGGGTGATGAAGATGAGACTCACCCCCTGATCCCGCAGGCGCGTCATCAGGGAGAAGAGCATCTGGACTTCGCTGGCATCCAGGCTCGCGGTGGGCTCGTCCAGGATCAGGATCCTGGCGGAGAGTGACACCGCCCGGGCGATGGCCACGATCTGCTGCATGGCGACCGAGTAGTGGTCGAGGGGCAGGGTGACATCCATCTCGAAGCCGTGGCTGGCCATGATGGCGCTGGCCTGCCGGGTCATGGCGCCCCGGTCGATGAAGCCGAAACGGCGTGGCTCGTGGCCGATGAAGAGGTTGTCCGCCACCGACATGTTCGGCAGCAGGTTGACCTCCTGATAGACGGTGCCTATCCCCAGACGCTGGGCATGGGCGGTGTCCGTCGGGGAGATGGGGACGCCATCGAGTTCGATACGGCCGGCGTCTCGCTGATAGACACCGGTGAGGGTCTTGATCAACGTGGACTCATGTACAGGATCTTTAGCTACAACCAATTGAAATAGATAGAAAAAAGGCTTCGTTTGTGATCTGATTTAATCGCAAAAAAAAACCGACACGCCCGAAGCCATGACTATTATCAATGCAACCCAGTACCTCAAGCAACTTCTTA
>NZ_JAGKRI010000155.1:620-6663 GCF_017939255.1 Aeromonas sp. Prich7-2 | reverse complement strand
GTCATCAATAACATTCATGCCGATCATGGTTTCCCATAGAGGAAAAAAGTGATCGGCCTGGGATGTTATTGGGCGATCGGCATGGATGTTATTGAGTGATCGGCATGAATGTTATTGAGCGATCGCCATGCGTGGGAATACGCACTTCCCCCTGACTTCGGATGTGGAGCTGACCCTGGAGGGGCGCCTCAACGGTTTCGATGACGCCAAGTGGGAGACCGCGCTGGCGGGGGGCTTCAACCGCTTCTCGTTCGGGGTGCAGAGCTTTGATACTCGCGTGCGCCAGCAGGCGGCCCGCTTCGACGACAGGGAGACCCTGTTGGCCCGGCTAGGGGCGTTGACCCGCCACGACGAGGCCGTCATCGCGGCGGATCTCATCTTCGGTCTGCCCGGCCAGGACGACTTCGTGTGGCGCCAGGACGTTGCGGACGTGATGGCGAGCGGCGTGCACGGGGTGGATCTCTACCAGCTCATCGCCATGGCGGGCACCAACCTGGCCCGCGCCGGGGAGAAGGGGACATTGGGCTGGGCCGCCGATGGCCCGCAGCGGGCTGCCATGTATGCCCAGGGCGCCCAAACGCTGGAGGCGGGAGGCTGGCAGCGCCTCTCCTGCAGCCACTGGCGGCGCACCCCCGCCGAGCGCAGCCGTTACAACCAGATGGCGAAGTGCGGCGCCGAGATCCTTCCCTTCGGGGCGGGGGCGGGGGGCAACATTCACGGCCACGGCCTGATGCAGGGGCGGGATCTGGCCGCCTGGCACGAGGCGCTGGCCGAAGGGCGACGCCCCCCAGGCATGGTGATGGGGCAGACCCCCGATGTGCGCATCGACGGTCTGCTGCGGGGAGGCCTGGACGCGGGCTGGCTGGATCTGACGTGCCTGCCTGCGCCGCTGCGGGCCCATTTGCTGCCGCTGTTCGAGCGCTGGCAGGCGCACGGACTGGCCGAGCTCGGTCAGGAGCGCCTTGAGCTCACCCTGGCGGGACGCTTCTGGAACGTCAATCTGCAGGCCGGGCTGTTTGAATACGTGCAACGCAACCCGCTGGCGGGGGAGCAGGGGGGCGCCGGGTCATCCGGCAACCGGGCGGCGGTACACCCCACCTTGGTGTAGAGGGTGGGAGAGGGAGGTGAAGTGCAGTGCAGCGGGGGCGCCATGAGTGCCCCCGCTGGGTTAGGGGTTGTGCACCTCTTCCACGCGCACCCGCAGCTGGCCCTCGGCCAGGGTGGTGACCAGGGGCTGGCCGACGTTCACCTGAGCGGCGCGGCTGATCACCTCGCCGGTCGGGGTGCGTACGATGGCGTAGCCGCGTCCCAGGGTGGCCAGCGGGCTGACCCCGTCGAGGCGTGCGCTCAGCATGGCGAGGCGGTGTCCGGCCACATCCTGGCGCCGGGCAATCAGGGCATGGAGCCGCTCCTCCGCGAGCTGGTGGCGGCGCTTGCCGGCGGCCAGCAGCTTCTCGGGGCTTTTGGCCTGCAGGCGCAGCTCAAGATTGGCCAGGCGTCGCTCCCCCTGATGCAGGCGGCTTGCCAGCAGTTGCTGCAGGCGGGCGGACAGCTCGTCGAGGCGCTGGGACTGCTGCTCCAGCCGGCGCTTGGGATCCTGGTGGTCGAGCCGCTTTTGCAGCAGGGCGAAGCCGTGGCGGGCGGCGGTCTGGTGGCGGTTCATGGCCTGGGTGAGCCGCTGGCGCAGGTGCACGAGGCGCTGGGCGCGGGCACTCCTGTCCGGCGCCACCAGCTCGGCGGCGGCGGAGGGGGTGGGGGCGCGCAAGTCAGCGGCAAAGTCGCTGATGGTGACGTCAACCTCGTGACCCACGGCGCTCACCACGGGGATGGCGGAGCCGTGGATGGCACGGGCCACCGCCTCCTCGTTGAAGCACCAGAGATCCTCCAGTGACCCGCCGCCGCGCCCGACGATGAGCACATCCACCTCGGCGCGCCGGTTGGCAAGCATGATCGCCGAGACGATCTGGGCGGTGGCGGCGCTGCCCTGCACCAGGGTCGGGTAGATGAAGACGGGCAAGTCCGGGGCGCGGCGGCGCAAGACGGTCAGCATGTCGTGCAGGGCGGCGCCGGTGGCCGAGGTGACCAGACCCACGGCGCGGGGCTCGCGGGGCAGGGGGCGCTTGGCCCCCTCGTCGAACAGCCCCTCGGCCCCGAGGCGGCGCTTGAGCTCCTCGAAGCGCAGGGCCAGCATGCCGTCCCCGGCGGGTTGCATCGACTCGATGATGAGCTGATAGTCGCCCCGGGGCTCATAGAGGGAGACCCGGGCCTGCACCAGCACCTGCATGCCGTCCTGGGGGCGGAACGGCACCCGGCGGTTGTTGCCCTTGAACATGGCGCAGCGCACCTGGGCCGACATGTCCTTCAAGGAGAAGTACCAGTGGCCCGAGCTTGGCATCGCGAGGTTGGAGAGCTCCCCGGTCAGCCACACCAGCCCCAGATCCTGCTCCAGGATCATGCGCACGGCGCTGTTGAGGCGGGTGACGGTAAAGATCTGCTGCTTGTTCTGGCTGGATTGGTTGAGCTGATTCAAGGCTGGCCCTGCTGTGGTGTCCGCCGGGGCGGGAGAAACGATGGGGGCCATCTTACCCCAGTTGTGCCCATCTGCCGAGCCATGGGGCCCGACAGATGAGGCTTTGCCCTACTCCTGCGCCCTGGCCGGCTTGGCGTGGCTGGTCACCAGCCAGACCGCGAGGCAGACCACGGCGCCGCCGAGCACGAAGCCGCCGGTGAGGGTTTCGCCAAGCACCAGATAGCCCCAGAGGATGCCGAACGGCGGGATGAGGAAGGTGACCGTGAGGGAGCGCAGGGGCCCGATGTCGGCGATCAGCCTGAAATAGAGCAGATAGGCGAAGGCGGTGCAGAGGAGCCCGACCGCCAGCACGCTGGCCCAGACCCCAGGCTGGGCCCAGTCGACGGCGGGCCCGCTCGTCAGGCTGTAGCCGAAGAAGGGGAGCAGGAAGAGGACGGCCCCGATCTGGCTGCCGAAGGCCACCAGCTTCGCGTCCAGTCCGCCCCGCTCGGTGATCCAGCGCCTCGTCAGGAAGCCAGCGCAGCCGTAGCAGGCGGTGGCGATGAGGCAGGCCAGCACCCCGATGGCGAGCTGACCGCTCAGGTCGACCTCCCCCGTGGTGGTGATGAGCCCGATGCCCACCAGCCCCAGCATGACCCCGGCCCACTTGCGCAAGGTCAGCTCCTCGTGAAAGAAGGAGAAGCCAATGAGGGCCCCCATCAGCGGCGTGGTGGCGTTGAGGATGGCCGAGTAGCCGGCGGGCAGCCAGAGGGCCGCCACGGCGTACATCAGGAAGGGCACGCCGGAGTTGATGATGCCGAGCACCATGATGGCTTTCAGCTTGCCGTGAAACTGCATGGGGGTGCGCAGCAGCAGGAGCATGGCGGCGAGCCCGACGAGGGCGAAGAAGACCCGCAGGAAGGTGGTGTTGATGGAGCCGAACGCCGGCGCCGCGATGCGCATGAACAGGAAGCTGGCGCCCCAGATGGCGGCCAGCGCCAGCAGCCTCCCATAATCCGATGGTCTCATCGTCTCTCCTTGAATGAGCCGCCCGGTGCCCGGGATGGCAAGGGCGGCCCTGCATCATGGCGGCAAGAGCCCCCAATGGCAACGGCGCCGTGCAGAGCGCTGATCCTACCCCCCGATACGGCCGTCACGGGGAGCGCCTCTCTATCCTGGGAAGTTCGACCCCATGCCCAGAAATGAAAGCGCTATCAATCACATACAGCTTATTTCCTGGTCTATGGCGGTCACATTTCGCACCTTATGGCCACGAATCGACCACGGCGACTTCTAGACTGGTCGGGCTCATCTGAAGGCGGGACGTCGCGGATGGGGGAATGCCGGGGCACACCGGCATCACACACAACACAATGAAAAACAAAGGACTATCAATGGCTAGATGGATACTCGTGGCCGGAATGTTGGGGACCATGATCACGCCGCCCGGGATGGCGGCGGAGTGGTTCTTCCGGGGCACCGCAAATGGATGGGCGGCGACCGCCATGGCGTCGACCGACGGCGTCAATTTTGAAACCTGCCAGCGCTTCGTGAGCGGCGACGCCAGTGGCGGGCCGCGCTTCAAGATAGACAGGTACGGCAACTGGCAGCAGAGCTACCCGGCGGCCGACTACGGGGTCAATGCCAACACGGCGTACCAGATCCGCATCAACGCCACGACCCAGGCGGTGAGTACGACGGCGGTCGCCAGTTGCGAGGCCTCGGGGTTTGCAAGCACTCTGCCGCAGCTCAATGTGCGCGGCACCTTCAACGGCTGGGCCAGCCTCCCCATGACCCTGATAGGGGATCACCTGTGGCAGGCCGAGGCCTACATGGATGGCAAGGCGAGCCAGCGCCTGAAGTTTGATCAGGCCGGCGACTGGGCCATCAACTTCGGGGACAGCAACGGCGACGGCGACATCTTCTGGAACGGCACCGGCACGGTGCGCATCCAGGTCAATGACCAGACCCTGGCCTACAGCATCGTGCCGCTTGGGGATGACAACCAGCCGCCGCTTGCGGTCATCACCCCGGGGGGCACGGTGAACGTGGCCCAGGGTGCGGCGCTCACCCTGAGCGGCAGTGACTCCACGGATCCCGACGGTCAGATAGCGAGCTATCTGTGGAGCAGCGGCGAGACCACGGAGAGCATGGTCGTCAACACGGCACAGACGGGCACCTTCACCTATGGCCTCACGGTCACCGACGATCAGGGGGCCAAGGGCAGCAGCAGCGTGAGCGTGGTGGTGGCCGCCGGACAGAGCGGCGACAGCTGGTACTTCCGCGGTACCCCCAATAACTGGGGTCTCACCCCCATGACAACCGAGGATGGCACCACCTTCTGCACCGAGCAGGCGTTTGGCAGCAGCAACCCCCGCTTCAAGATTGACCACAAGGGGGACTGGACCGAGGCCTATCCTGCCCAGGATTACCTGGTCAGCGCCAACACCCGCTATCGCATCTGCTTTGACAGCCAGCGCAAGGTCGTTGAACTCGAGACCCTGGCGGGGGCAGATGTGCAGGCCCCCACGGTGACCGCTACCCCGGCGCCGGGGAGTTATGTGGACAGCCAGTCCATCACCCTGGGAGTGAGCGACGATCAGGACGCCGCCCCCGCCGTGCATTTCACCACGGACGGCAGCCAGCCCACCACGGCGTCGGCCTGTTATGCAGGCCAGCCCCTGGTGGCGAACGACAAGGGGAGCGGCACGGACCTGGTGATCCGCACCCTCGCGGTGGACGAGAGCGGCAACCAGCGGGAGCAGCGCTTCGAGTACCGTATCGGCGAGCAGGGGGTGGCGAGCGGCGATTTTCGCGCCGAGAGCATCTACTTCCTGCTGACGGCCCGCTTCTATGACGGCGATGCCGGCAACAACTACCATAACCGGGATCGCTACAAGGCGGGGGATCCCCAGTGGCGTGGCGACTTCAAGGGTTTGATCGCCAAGCTCGACTACATCAAGGATCTCGGCTTCACCGCCATCTGGGTGACGCCGCCGGTGGAGAACCGCTCCGGCCTCGACTACCACGGCTACCATCTTAAATGCGAAAGGGGACTCCCTCCGACGTAGGTGGGAGGGGAATTTCGCCGGGGCGTCAGCCCCGCTGGTTTTGAATGTATTGCTTGATCACCTCTAACGGCGCACCGCCGCAAGAGCCCGCAAAGTAAGAGCGTGACCAGAGTACGGGTTTGCTGTAAGCACCCCTCAAGTCCAGAAATTCATTACGCAGTCGCCTTGATGTGACCGCCTTTAACGAGTTCACCAGCACCGATAGCTGCACTGTTGGGCCGTACTCTATCAGCATGTGAACATGATCAGCCTCTCCGTCACACTCTTTCAGTTCCGCACCAAAATCTCTGCAAACCTCTGCCGCACACTGACCGAATGAAGCGTGATGCAGATCCCCCAATATCGGCTTTCGATACTTGGTGATAAACACCAAATGTACGTGCAAAACGTAGGTCGCATGGCGTGATTTATTAATTTTAGTGAATTGCATTCTGTCACTCAATCGGGCTTAATAGATATGGCA
>NZ_JAGKRI010000155.1:0-440 GCF_017939255.1 Aeromonas sp. Prich7-2 | reverse complement strand
CCAGAAATGGCCTTTCTGACCGAGGCATATACCGACAACCTCCAGCAGAAACTCAAAGACTTGCACGGCGCGTGGATGCGCTGCTTTGATAAAAAACTCGCCGCCAAGGCTCCCGTTTTCAAGAAGAAAAGCGACAACCGCGACTCGATCCGCTTCGTCAACTTTGACAAGTATTGCCGCCTTGAAAAAGGTCGCGTGAAGCTGCCTGCCGGGCTGGCGTGGGTCAAGTTTCGCCAGTCCCAGCCAGTTGAAGGAAAAATTAAAAACGCGACCGTCAGCCAAGCAGCCGGGGATTGGTATATCTCCTTTCAGGTCGAGCAGGAGACGTCCGAGCCAATTCACCCCTCCGGCTCAATGGTCGGGCTGGATGCGGGGATCGCCAAGCTCGCAACCCTGTCAGATGGCACGGTGTTTGAGCCCGTCAACAGCTTCAAAACCAA
>NZ_JAGKRI010000154.1:0-2788 GCF_017939255.1 Aeromonas sp. Prich7-2 | reverse complement strand
TGACGGTATAACCTGGCCAGAAGGAGGCAATATCAATATGATGCACGGCGACAGCAGGGTGATGGTGGTGGTGTGTTTGGAGACAGCCAGTTTACCAGCACCCTGTCTGTCAACTTCCACTTCCCCAAGATCCCGCGAAGAACCCAAAAAAAGCCCGCGATCATCGCGCAATGCTGTTCAGATAAGCACATTTTTGACTAATTATTCATAAATGCGACTTGAGTTGGGGGAGCAAGGCTGTTTCCAGTCGATGTTCCTTCAGCCTTTATCCAGCGTGGCTTGCAATAGAAAGAGGGAGGCATCATGCCTCCCTCATTTTTTAGCCCTGATACTACGTGGACTGGAACTCAAATTCTCTTAAGTGAACAGCATTGCGCGATCATCGCGGGCTTTGCACCTGGCATCGAGGATGCCGCGTCTTAGCGACGGCGCCGCCAGGCGAGCGGCAACAGGGCCAGCAGCAGGGCGCCCATGGCGCCGCCACCCCCCTTGCTCGCTTCCTTGAGCTTGAGGTCAACGATGACGGGGTCGTGGTCCGAGGCGCTGAAGGGGTTGTCTGATTTGATGAGATCGCCGGTGTAGGCGCTGCCATATTCGAACAGGTTGCTCTCGAAGGAGTTGATGTGCCAGTCGGCCACCGCCACCACCTTGTCAGCCAGCGCCGGGTTGGCGAGGGCGTAATCCAGGGTGCCGAGCTCGGCCTCGTAGCTGTAGGAGATGGCCTTGTCCTGGTTGAACTTGACGTTCAGATCCACCAGGCCGTAACCCTTGGCCACCGTCTGGCCCATCTGCTCATAGGGCTTGTCGCCGATGTAGGTGTGGGAAGCGGAGCGGATCTGGCGCTCCCCCGCGACCGGCGCATAGTCGGTCAGCACCCGGATGGGATCCTCCTTGGCGTAGGAGTTGAAGTCCCCCACCAGCAGCACCTGGCCCGGCATCTTGCTCACCGCCTCCCCCAGCACCTTGGCGGCGCTCACCCGAAACTCGGTGCACTTGCCCTGCAGATCCGCAGGCTCCGTCTTGCCATCTCCGTTTTCATAGCAGCCCGACCCCTTGGACTTGAGGTGGTTGACCACCAGGGTCAGGGGGGCGTCGCTGCCCGCCACGGTGAAGCGCTGGACCAGGGAGTCCCGCTGACCGGCGCTCTTGGTGACGCCGCCCGTGGTGTAGCGCTGCTGGGGCAGGGGGATGACGTCGGCATCCCCGCTCGGGGTGAGCAGGGCGGGGCGGTAGATCATGGCCACCATGATGGCGTCGCCGCCAAAGAAGCGATCCTCCGTGAGCAGGGCCTTGGGCAGGGTGACGAAGGCGTAGTGCTTGCTCGCCTCCTTCTGCCTGGCGTTGAGGCTCTCCACCAGATCGTGGAGGGCGGCGTGCTCGTCAAAGCCGTTGTTCTCCATCTCCATCAGGCCGAGCAGGTCGGCGTCCATCTCGGTGATGGCGTTGACGATCTTGGCGCGCTGCAACTGGAACTCCTCCAGGCTCTTGGCGCCGCGGTTGCAGCCCTTGGCGCTGTCCGCATCCGCCTGATCCGCGCAGAGCACGTTGAGGGCGCCCCCCACGCTGGAGTGGCTGGTGAAGTAGTTGAGCACGTTGAAGCTACCGATGCGAAGGTCAGTGCCATCCAGGCGGGCCGGGGCGCTCTGGCGGTCGTTGTCGCCGGTGCGCAGCAGATCCCCCGCGGTGATGGTCTGATCCCGGGGCACGATCAGGCGGTACTCGTTGTAGCTGTAGCCGACCATGGCCTCCAGATTGACCGGGGCATCGCCGATGCGCAGGTAACCCTGCTCCGGCTCCCAGGCGGGCAGCCAGGGGAGCTTGCCGTCCCCCGCCTTGAAGTCCGACTCGAGGAAGACCCGGTTGCTGGCGTTGGCCTCGGCCAGCGCCACGGCCTCGGGGCTGCTCGCCACATGGAGCTGGGTCGGTTTCATCAGCGGGGCGCCGTGAGCGAGCACCAGGTTGTTGCGCCGGGCGGCATAGTCGTAGCTGAAGTTGCGGCTGATCTTGAGGGCGCTGTCGGCGTCGAGGCGCACCCGCATCCCTTCGTGACGCTCCAGGGCCCGGGCCAGGGTTTCCCCCTCCAGTACCCGCAGCGCCGTGGCGGCCGGGGCGTCGCCCTGGGCCAGGGTTGTCAGGCGCGGCGTGCTGCCGTCAAACAGGGGCTTGAGCTGGGTCTGGCCGTAATACTCCTGGACCTTGGCCTCCAGACAGACCAGGGCACCCGGCTGGATGTCCGGGTACTTGCTGGCGAAGTTCTTGTCGTTGAGGTAGACGAAAATGCCGTCCGACGTCTCGGGGTTGCCGTCCCCCTGCACATCCAGCAGGTAGAAGCCCTTGTTGAGGCTTTCCCCCAGACCTGAGACCACCGCCTTGACCGAGACGCTCTGGGCGCTTTCGAACTGATCGTCCGGGACGAGGGGGCTCTTGTCGCCACTGCCCTGGATGGCGGGGATGGGGGTGAGGGCACTGTCGGCCGGGCAACTGAAGCCGGCGGCGTAGAGAGAGGGGGACGCGAGCGCGAGCCCCACGGCCAGCGACAGCAGGGTAGGTGTTGCTTTCATGGGTATTCCTTTTTTTATTTTTGCCAGTGTTTCCATAGCCTTGGCATCGTGGCCAAGGGCGCGCATTGTAACATTTCTGGCCAGGGTGAGAGCGTGAACATTTTGTTAAATTTCACCCAGTTTTTTGAGACCCGCATTGAGTACCGTTTCCAGATATTCACTGCTCATTCCTGCGATTTTTTGCTTCCGTCTTACGCTCGCCTTGCGTGAAGTCTCGGCCCTGAGCA
>NZ_JAGKRI010000153.1:27240-48686 GCF_017939255.1 Aeromonas sp. Prich7-2 | reverse complement strand
TGTTTTTGATGCTCGATGCTGTGAGTGCCCACACAGATTGCTTGATTCAAATTGTTAAAGAGCGTCACGCTTATCGCGTTGAGGAGGCGCATCTTACGCTCCTCACTTCGAAAGTCAAGCGGTTGTTTTCGCTTTTCTTTCGGCGCTGACTTCCTAAGGAAGCTAGCTCATCAGGTTGGCGTGGTCCGCCGTGCTGGTAGGGGCGCATTATAGGGAGCCGCGCCGGGATGACAAGGGCTATTTTGCGAAAAATAGTCCTTTTTACCGTTTTGCGGCTCGAACGCCTACTTATCAAACAAAAAGCCCTGCTTACGCAGGGCTCTGGCCGCTCTGAATGACGTCACTGTTACTTTTTTGACCAAAATTCACGGGCAAAGCCGCGCACCTTGTCCCAGTCGGTGAATTCCAGATCCTTGCTGGTATCCGTGCTGCCCCCGGTGATCTTCATGATCAACTGGATGATGCGGGTCTGCCACCAGTTGTAACGGGAGTACTGCAATGCCCCGGCAAACACCCCCAGAGTTTTAGGCTTCCAGGGAGAGAGGCGCAGAAACTTCTTCATGTAGGCGTTGGTCTGCGGCGTCTGCTTCTCGGGCTTGCGTGCCGTCAGGTTCACGCAGAAGAACGCCGCATTGGCTACTTCCAGCTGTTCATGATGTGCGTGTATGAAGCTGAGCAGGCTGGGGTGGAAGTTACCGTAGCGAATGGAAGCGCCAATCAACACCTTGGCATACTTGCTAAGGTTGCACATGGGCAGGGTGTGCAGGTCGTGCATCACCACTTCGCATCCTGATATTTCCTCCAGCATGACATCCACGATTTTCCGCGTTTGCCCGTCCCGGGAAGAATAAAGCACCAAAATCTTGTCCATACCAACCTCAACTACGCCAGAATGCAGGAGTAAACAGTACCAGAAGTGTGAAGATTTCCAATCGACCAAACAACATGGCCACGATCAATATCCACTGTGCAGTGGCCGAGATATTGCCGAAGTTGGCCGACACCTCCCCCAGACCCGGCCCCACGTTGGTGAATGCCGCAGCCACGGCGGAGAAGGCCGTCACTTCGTTCAGCCCCGTCATCAGCAGCAACAACATGAAGATGAAGAACAGGATGATGTAGGTGGCAAAGTAGCCCCAGACCGCTTCCACGATCCGTTCCGGTACGGCACGCCGCCCCAGCTTCAAGGTGTAGATGGCCCGCGGATGCACCAGCCGTTTGAGTTCACGCATCCCCTGCAGGAACAGGATCATGAAGCGCATCACCTTGATGCCCCCCCCGGTACTGCCGGCGCAGCAGCCGATGAAGGCTGAGAACATCAACAGCATGGGCAGAAAGGAGGGCCACTCCGCATAGCTGGTCGTGCTGTAGCCGGTGGTCGTGCCCAGTGACACCGCCTGGAACAGACCGTGGTTGAGCGCCTCCTGCCAGGTGGCGTAATGACCGTGGAACAGCAGAGAGACGAAACAGATCAGCACCAGCACGCACTGGATGCTCAGAAACACTTTGAGCTCCGAGTCCCGCAGATAGCTGCTCACGCGCACCGGCTTGTGGGCAAATACCATGAAGTGAAGCGCGAAGTTGACGCTCGCCAGCAACAGGAACACCACTGTGATCAGGTTGATGGCCGGGCTGTTGAAGAAACCGATGCTGGCGTCGTGGGTCGAGAACCCCCCAACCGACAAGGTGGAGAAGGAGTGGCAGATGGCATCGAACAGCGTCATCCCCGCCATCCAGTACGCGAGAGCGCAGAGGGAAGTCAGCAACAGATAGATGAACCAGAGCGCCTTGGCCGTCTCGGCGATGCGCGGGGTCACCTTGTTGTCCTTGACGGGCCCCGGGATCTCGGCGCGATAGAGCTGCATGCCCCCGATACCCAGCAGTGGCAGCACGGCCACCGCCAGCACGATGATCCCCATGCCACCGAGCCATTGCAGCAGCTGGCGGTAGAAGAGAAACGCCTTGGGCAGATTGTCCAGCCCGGTCAGCACCGTTGCGCCCGTGGTAGTCAGGCCGGAAAACGACTCGAAAAATGCCTCCGAGACCGACATGTTCGGCACGTCGCTGATGATGAAGGGGACGGCACCCACGCTCCCCAGCACCACCCAGAACAGCACCACGATGAGGAAGCCTTCCTTGGACCTGAGTTCCTTTTTCTGGTGGCGGTTGGGGAACCAGAGCAGGAGGCCGAGCAGGAGGGCTATGACGAAGGAGTTGACGAACTCAGTACCACCGCCATCACGATACCCAAAAGCGACCATCGCGGGCAGCAGCATGGTCGAGCTGAACAGGGCAACCAGCAGACCGACGATACGAATGATGCTCAGAATCTGCATTCCGGCTCCCTCTTCAGACTAAAAGAGCGATGGATTCTAGCCATCTAAGGGACGAAGGGATACCCGACCCTGGGTCCGGTCGGTCAATTCCTGTGCGATACGGGCCCAGAGTGCAGACTCCCACGCTACCTGAAGGGTGACGCTGGCACCATAATCGGCCACCAGCAACTGCCCTTGATGGGCAGAGATGAGGGACTCCACGGCCCCCATGTCGGTGTAGTCACACTGGATCACGGAAGAGGTCAGCTGACGCTTGATACAGGTTTCAAGTTGCTTGAGTGCTGCCCCCACACCACCGCCATAGGCCTTGACCAGGCCACCGGTCCCCAGCAGCACTCCACCGTAATAGCGCACCACCACGGCGGCGACTTCACCCAGACCGGCCCCCATCAACTGGGCCAGCATGGGTTTGCCCGCTGTGCCCGAGGGTTCGCCATCATCACTGAAACCATAAACCTGGCTGTCTTGGGGGGCGCCGGCGACAAAAGCCCAGCAGTGATGCCGGGCTCCCGGGTGTTGCTGTTTGATCTCGTCTATCCAGGCCTTGGCGGCCTCGACGGTCGGAGTGTGGGCGATGTAGGTAATGAAGCGGCTCTTCTTGATCTCTTCGCTCACATCCAGCGGGGCTGCCGGTATGGGGTAATCCGTCGCCATCAGAGCCCTGCTTGTCTGGTCAGGTTCTCCACCCCGTTGGCATGCAGCACCACGTTGTCCTCGATGCGAATGCCACCATAGGGACGCAGCGCCTCCACCTTGTTCCAGTTGACCCGCTTGCCCTGCTCACCCTGGCGCAGCGGCTCCAGCAGGCTGTCGATGAAGTAGAGACCCGGCTCTATGGTGAAGACCTGACCCACTTCCATCACCCGGGTGCAGCGCAGATAAGGGAACTGCTCGGGGGCCGCCAGGTGGGTGCCGCGCTCATCCTGCATGAAGCCGCCGACATCGTGTACCTGCAGGCCGAGGAAGTGGCCGAGACCGTGGGGGAAGAAGACATTGGTCACCCCGGTGTGGATCATCTCGTCCACCGACATGTCTACCAGTTCGGTGGCTTGCAGCAGGCGCGCCAGCCTGTGGTGCATCTGCAGGTGCAGCTCGCTGTAGCGGCGGCCCGGCTTGATCTCGTCGATGATCTCCTGTTGCTGTGCATCCAGCGCAGCAATCAGATCGGCGAACTCGCCGCGGCGCCAGGCCCAGGTCCGGGTAATGTCGGAGGCATAACCGTGCACGTCCACACCGGCATCGATGAGGAAGGAGTAACGCTCCGCATCCGGCACCCGCTGGGTGGAGAGATGGGTGTAGTGCAGGATGGCCGCATTGCGGTTGATGGCAACAATGTTGCCGTAGGGCGCCTCATTGGCCCCCTGTCCGACCGCCTTCATGTAGGCCAGGTTGATCTCGAACTCGCTCGCCCCCGCCATGAAGGAGTCCTTGGCCGCGATGTGACCGCGCACGCCGATGCGGTTGGCATCGCGAAGACATTCCAGCTCATAGGGCGTCTTGCAGGCACGGTGGTAGTGCAGGTAGTTGAGGACCGCCTCCGGATTGGGCTGACCCAGTCCCAGCAGCTCGGCCACTTCCAGATGGCCGCCCAGATAGGCCCACTCCTGCTTGTTGGCCGGCAGGTGATCGGCAACCTGCTCCGGGCGAGTCAGGAAGCGAATGTCGAAGAAGTCGACCCAGAAGGCGTTGGGCAACTCCGCCACCTTGTGCCAGAAGTCCACCGGCCGGTAGAACAGCAGCACCGGCTTGCTCACGCCATCCACCAGCAACCAGCAGTGAGGGTTGTCCAGCACCGGCAGCCAGGCCTTGAACTGGGGATTCACCTTGAAGGGATAATCCTGATCATCGAGGAAGATACGATGAGTCTGGCCGGAGTGGATGGCGAGACCGCCAAGACCCTGTTGTTGCAGGATGTCGCGGGTACGCTGCTGAAGGGTGTCGAGATGCTGGGCAAAAAGTTGGCTGTAACTGCTCATGGCGTCCTGCTCCGGGCGAATGTGACTTCAGCATAACATCAAGCGAATCAAGGCTCGAGCCACCCGGCTTTCGCTTCGTGAGGTAACGCATAGGTTACAGGCTTTTTGTTATGAAAATAAAACAGGCAATTAACAAACAAAGAACAATTCAATACACTGCCCACAGACAGTAGATATCAGCCGTCAGGAACGACTCATGCAAAACCTTTGTCTGTGGACACCGGATCAGGACAGGATGCAGCACTCCAACCTCCACCAGTTCATGGCCGAGGTCAATCACTTCCATGGCCTGCAACTGCGCAGCTATACCGACCTGTATCAATGGTCGGTGGAGAAGACCACCCGCTTCTGGCCCCTGGTGTGGCAGCACTGCGGCGTCAAGGGCGAGCTTGGCAACATTGTGGCGGAGAACCGCCAGGATATGCAGCGCGCCCGCTGGTTCCCCGACAGCCAGCTCAACTTCGCCGAGAACCTGCTGCGCCGTCAGGATGAGAGCCCGGCCATTATCTCCCGCATCGAAGGGGGCCCGAGCCGGACCCTGAGCTGGCATCAGCTGGCAGATCAGGTCGCCCGCCTGGCCCAGTGGCTTCGCAGCCAGGGCATAGGCCGAGGTGATGTGGTCGCAGCCTACCTGCCCAATATCCCGGAAACCGTGGTGGCCATGCTGGCAACCACCAGCCTCGGCGCGATCTGGACCTCCACCAGCCCCGATTTTGGCGAGGCCAGCGTGGTGGAGCGCTTCGGCCAGACCCGTCCCAGGGTGCTGTTCGCGGTGGATGGCTACCGCTACGGCGGCAAGGCCATCGACATTCAGGACAAGGTGGCCAGCGTCGTCGGTCAGCTCGACAGCCTAGAGCAGACGGTGATGATCCGCCTGCTCGGCAACCCGCTGCAGCTTGGTCACGACTGGCAGCAATTGCTGGCAAGCCAGCATGATGCCCAGCTCGCCTTCGAGACCATGGCCTTCAACGACCCGCTCTATATCCTCTACTCCTCCGGCACCACCGGCAAACCCAAGTGCATCGTGCACGGCATTGGCGGCACCCTGCTGCAACACCTGAAAGAGCACCAGTTGCACTGCGACATCAAGCCGGGGGAGCGCATCTTCTACTTCACCACCTGTGGCTGGATGATGTGGAACTGGCTGGTGAGCGCCCTCGCCTCCGGCGCCACCCTGGTGCTCTACGATGGTTCCCCCTTCTACCCGGATGGCAACGTGTTATGGGATCTCGCACGAGACGAAGAGGTCGCCCTGTTCGGCACCTCGGCCAAGTATCTTGATGCGCTGCACAAGCAGGGTTATGCCCCCATAAAGACCCACGACCTGCCTGCCTTGCGCCTCATCTGCAGCACCGGATCCGTGCTGTCGCCGGAGGGGTTTGACTATGTCTACCAGCAGATAAAGCAGGATGTGCAGCTCAGCTCCATCTCTGGCGGCACCGACATCTGCTCCTGCTTCGTCATCGGCAACCCCTTGAGCCCCGTCTATCGCGGCGAGAGCCAGGGGCGCGGCCTTGGTCTCGCGGTGCAGGTATTCAACGAGGCGGGCCAGCCGGTGCTGGGGGAAAAGGGCGAGTTGGTCTGCACCAAGCCTTTCCCGGCCCAGCCCATCTACTTCTGGGGTGATGAGAACGGCGACAAATACCACGCCGCCTACTTCGAGCGGTTCGACAACATCTGGTGCCACGGGGACTGGATCGAGCTGACCCCGACTGGCGGCATTCTGTTCTACGGCCGCTCCGACGCGACCCTCAACCCGGGCGGCGTGCGCATCGGCACCAGCGAGATCTACCGCTATGTGGAACAACTCGACGAGGTGGAGGAGAGCATCGTCATCGGCCAGCAATGGAAACAGGACGAGCGGGTGGTGCTGTTCGTCAAGCTCAAGACGGGTTGCAAGCTGGACGACGGGCTGCGTGAGCGGATCTGCCAGCAGATCAAGCGGCACTGCACCGCCCGTCATGTGCCTGCCCGCATCCTGCAGGTGGATGCCATCCCCCGCACCAAGTCCGGCAAGATAGTGGAGCTGGCGGTGCGGGAAGTGGTGCACAACCGCCCCGTCAACAACACCCACGCCCTCGCCGATCCCGAGGTCTTGAACCAGTATCGCAACCGGCCGGAACTGGCCAGTTGATACCACGCTCATCTCCATCGGAGGCGCCGCAAGGCGCCTCTTTTTTGCCCGTTTTGTGATGAAGAGCTTTTACTCGATAACTGTTAAACAAATGTTTTAAATAGGTGTTGAAAATGTCTCCTTTTGGATCAATAGTGAGCCTCGCCCCCTGCTGGGGATAAAGGAGCACCATTCCCCACAGAGTGGGAACAAGGAGACACTCTCATGATCTACCAAGGCGAAACCCTGACGGTCAGCTACCTCGAAGACGGCATTGCCGAGCTGAGGTTCGATGCCCCGGGTTCAGTCAACAAGCTGGATCGCGCTACCCTGCTCTCCCTGAGCGAAGCGATCGCCGCATTACAGCAACAAGCCGATTTGAAGGGTCTGATCCTCACCTCCGGCAAAGACGCTTTCATCGTCGGCGCCGACATCACCGAATTCCTGGAACTGTTCGATCTGCCGCAAGAAGACCTGCTCGGCTGGCTGAAGAAGGCCAACGACATCTTCAGCGCCATCGAAGATCTGCCGGTGCCCACCCTCTCCGCCATCAAGGGTCACGCCCTGGGCGGCGGCTGCGAGACCATTCTCTCCACCGACTTCCGGCTGGCTGACACCAGCGCCAAAATCGGCCTGCCCGAGACCAAACTCGGCATCATGCCGGGCTTTGGCGGCACAGTCCGTCTGCCGCGGGTGATCGGCGCCGACAACGCGCTCGAGTGGATCACCACCGGCAAGGATTACCGTGCCGATGACGCCCTCAAGGTGGGTGCCATCGATGCCGTGGTCGCCCCCGACGCGCTGCAGAGCGCTGCGCTGCAGATGATCAAGGACGCGATCAAAGGCAAGCTGGACTGGCAGGGCCGCCGCGCCGCCAAGAAAGCCCCGCTGCGCCTCTCCAAACTGGAAGCCATGATGAGCTTCACCACCGCCGCCGGCATGGTTGCCGCAGTGGCGGGCAAACACTATCCGGCACCGATGACGGCGGTGAAAACCGTCGAGGCCGCCGCAGGTATGGGCCGTGACGAGGCTCTGGTGGCCGAGGCGCAAGGCTTTATCAAGCTGGCCAAGACCGATGTCGCCAAGGCACTGGTCGGTATCTTCCTCAACGATCAGCACATCAAGGCGCTGGCCAAGAAAGCTGCCAAACAGGCGAGCAAGGCCACTGGCCACGCCGCCGTACTGGGTGCCGGCATCATGGGCGGCGGCATCGCCTACCAGTCCGCCAGCAAGGGCATCCCGGCGGTGATGAAGGACATCAACGAGAAGGCGCTGGCACTTGGCATGAATGAGGCCACCAAGCTGCTCAACGGCCAGCTCGAGCGCGGTCACATCGACGGCATCAAGATGGGCCAGGTGCTCTCCGCTATCACGCCGACCCTGAGCTATGACAACGTCAAGCATGTGGACGTGGTGGTCGAAGCCGTGGTCGAGAACCCGAAAGTGAAGGCGGCCGTGCTGGGCGAAGTGGAAGGGATCATCGGCGAAGACGCTGTGCTCGCCAGCAACACCTCCACCATCCCCATCTCCCTGCTGGCCAAGGGACTGAAGCGCCCCGAGAATTTCTGCGGCATGCACTTCTTCAACCCGGTGCACCGCATGCCACTGGTGGAGATCATCCGCGGCGAGCAAACTTCCGATGAAACCATCAACCGCGTGGTGGCCTACGCCGCCGCCATGGGCAAGTCCCCGGTCGTGGTCAACGACTGCCCCGGCTTCTTCGTGAACCGCGTGCTGTTCCCCTACTTCTTCGGCTTCAACAAGCTGGTCGCCGATGGCGCCGACTTCGCCGCCGTCGACAAGGTGATGGAGAAGGAGTTTGGCTGGCCCATGGGCCCCGCCTACCTGCTGGACGTGGTCGGCATCGACACCGGCCACCATGCCGGTGACGTGATGGCGCAGGGCTTCCCGGCACGCATGAGCAAGGAAGGTCGTACCGCCATCGACGTGATGTACGAGGCGAGCCGCTTCGGTCAGAAGAACGGCAAGGGCTTCTACGCCTACGAGGCCGACAAGAAGGGCAAGCCGAAGAAGGTGGCCGACGCCGCTGCTTACGAGCTGCTGGCCCCCATCGCCAAGCCGAAGCAGGACTTTGACAAGGACGCCATCATCGCCCGCATGATGATCCCGATGATCAACGAGGTGGTGCTCTGTCTGGAAGAGGGCATAGTCGCCACGCCAGCCGAAGCCGACATCGCGCTGGTCTACGGTCTGGGCTTCCCTCCCTTCCGCGGCGGCGTGTTCCGCTATCTGGACACTATCGGTCTGGATCGCTACGTGGCCATGGCCGACCAGTATGCCGACCTGGGCCCGCTCTACCGCGTCAGCGACAAGCTGCGCGAGATGGCTGCCCAGGGCAAAACCTTCTACTGATTGCGGAAAGGAGATCCATTCATGAAAGACGTAGTCATTGTCGACTGTATCCGGACCCCCATGGGCCGGTCCAAGGGCGGCGCCTTCCGCAACGTGCGTGCAGAAGACTTGTCCGCGCACCTGATGAAATCCATCCTGCTGCGCAACCCCAACCTCGACCCGAACGAGATCGAGGACATCTACTGGGGCTGCGTGCAGCAGACCCTGGAGCAGGGCTTCAACATCGCCCGCAACGCCGCCCTGCTGGCCGGCATCCCGAAACAGGTGGGGGCGGTCACCGTCAACCGTCTGTGCGGCTCCAGTATGCAGGCGCTGCATGATGCCTCTCGCGCCATTCAGGTAGGTGATGGGGATATCTTCATCATCGGTGGCGTCGAGCACATGGGTCATGTGCCGATGAGCCACGGGGTAGACTTCCACCCCGGCATGGCCAAGTCGGTGGCGAAAGCCTCCGGCATGATGGGGTTGACCGCCGAGATGCTCGGCAAGCTGCACGGCATCAGCCGTCAACAGCAGGACGAGTTTGCCGCCCGCTCCCACCGCCGTGCCCACGCCGCCACCGTGGAAGGGCGTTTTGCCAAGGAGATCGTCGGGCTGGAAGGGCACGACGCCAGCGGCGCCCGCTTCTTCTACGACTATGACGAGGTGATCCGCCCCGAGACCACGGTCGAAACCCTGAGCCAGCTGCGCCCGGTGTTCGACCCGGTCAACGGTACCGTCACCGCCGGCACCTCCTCGGCCCTGTCCGATGGCGCCGCCGCCATGCTGGTGATGAGTGCGGATCGCGCCAAGGCCCTCGGCCTCACGCCCCGCGCCAAGGTTCGTGCCATGGCCATCGCCGGCTGCGACGCCGCCATCATGGGTTACGGCCCGGTTCCGGCGACCCAGAAGGCGCTCAAACGGGCCGGGCTGACCGTCGGCGACATCGACCTCTTCGAGCTGAACGAGGCGTTTGCCGCCCAGTCCCTCCCCTGCGTGAAGGATCTGGGTCTGCAAGACCTGGTGGATGAGAGGGTGAACCTCAACGGTGGCGCCATCGCCCTGGGTCACCCGCTCGGCTGCTCCGGTGCCCGCATCTCCACCACCCTGATCAACCTGATGGAAGAGAAGGACGCCACCCTGGGGGTCGCCACCATGTGCATCGGCCTGGGTCAGGGCATCGCCACCGTGTTCGAACGGGTGTAAGTGAATCACTCCTGACAGCTCACCGGTCAGGGACGCCGCCTCGAGGCGGCAACAACAGACAGAAGGCGGCCCTGCTTCCCGGCACAGCGGCCCCATCACGAATACCGGGTCGGCCTGCCGACCCTGCTGTCGAGTCTGTGGAACGCGCCACACGGGGTGCGCTCCTGCCGTCGGAATCTGCGTGTTGGCCGGCCCGTTTGGGTCGGCCTTTTTTATTCTTTTCCCGCGATCGGGGCCAATCCTGAGGCTATATTGCCCATAACTTCACATTAGAGGGGGGGCTTGCTTGCTTTTTGCTCCCCCGACAGGTTCAATCTGCACAAAAAAATGGGTGGATGCACATACATATGTCAACGAGCAAACAACTGCTTATCGTCGACGACGATCGGGAGATCCGCGAGCTGCTCAACGAGTACCTGACCCGGGCTGGTTTCGAGGTACTGACCGCGGCCGAAGGGAACGAGATGCGCCAACAACTGGCCCAGCACAGCCCGGACCTCATCATTCTGGACATCATGATGCCCGGCGACGACGGCTTTACCCTCTGCCAGCAGATCCGCCGCGACTCCCAGGTACCCATCATCATGCTGACCGCCGCCTCCGACGAGGCTGACCGGGTGATTGGGCTGGAACTTGGCGCCGACGACTACATCGCCAAGCCGTTCAGCCCGCGCGAACTGCAGGCCCGCATCAAGGCGCTGCTGCGCCGCGCCGAATTCCGCCAGCCGGAGAAAGAAAAGGAACCGAGCCGTCGGCTGCGCTTCGCCGAGTGGACCCTGGACACCCTGAGCCACCAGCTGACCCACGAAGATGGCAGCCTGCTGGATCTCTCCGGCAGCGATGCCCTGCTGCTCGGCATGTTCCTGCAACAGCCCGGCGTGGTCCTGGACCGGGATACCATCTCGGACGCCACCCGCGGTCGCGAGAGCCTGCCCATGGAGCGCGGCATCGATGTGCAGATCAGCCGCCTGCGCCAAAAGCTGGGTGACAACGGCAAGAGCCCGCGCATCATCAAGACCATTCGCGGCAGCGGCTACATGCTGATCGCCGAAGTCCACGAGATCCCGTAACAGACAGATGCTACGGCGAGACCTTGAACGGGCAGAAGAGAGACCCATCACGGGGCAACGGCAAGGCACAGAGGTAAGCACCCCATGCTGATCGACAAGAGACACACGCTGCCATGACGGGGCAGAAGTTCTGGCGGGCCCTGGTGCCCCGCTCCCTGCTGTCGCGGATGCTGCTGCTGCTGCTGCTCGCCATCCTGCTCTCCCAGACCATCCTCACCGGCATCTGGATGCAGCAGATCCAGAAGCGGGAGCTGGAGGGCATGCTCAGCACCACCCGCAACCTGGCGCTGTCGGCGGCTTCCACCGTCAACTTCTTCAAGTCCCTGCCCCTGCAATACCGCCACATCGCCCTGGATCAGCTGCGCAACATGGGGGGCAGCCGCTTCTTCGTCTCCCTGAACGAGGAAGAGATCCACATCAGCGCCATCCCCAACAGCGAGCGCAAGACGCTGGTGCTCAAAGAGGTGCAGGAGGTGCTCAGCCGCAAGCTCTCCGACGCCATGGCGATCAAGGTGGACTTCTCCCGCCCCGAGGAGCTGCACGTCTTCAACAACGACACCCTGCTGGCGGATCTTCCCTCCTCCTGGGCCCGCTACACCCTGTCCCTGGAGCCCATCAATCCGCCGGTGCTGGTGACCCAGATCGAGATAGAACCGGGGGAGTGGCTCTATCTGGCGGCCCTGCTGCCCGCCCCCTACATGACGCTGGATGACACCGTGATGCCAAGCAACCAGGTGCGTTTCATCGCCCTGATGACGGTCTTCCTCTGCTTCTTCACCTTCATGCTGGTGCGCTGGCAGACCCGCCCCCTGCGTCGCCTCGCCAAGGCGGCGGTCAACCTCGGCAAGGACATCGACCAGCCGTCCCTCAAAGAGGAGGGTGCCTCCGAAATCGTGGCGGCGACCCGCGCCTTCAACATCATGCAGCAGCGCATTCGCCGCTTCATCGACGACAGAGAGCGCCTCTTCAGCTCCATCTCCCACGACCTCAAGACCCCCATCACCCGGCTGCGACTGCGGGTCGAGCTGCTGGACGACGAGGTGCAGATCGCCAAGTTCAACAAGGACCTGGACGAGCTGGAGCTGATGGTCAAAGGGGCGCTGCAGACGGTCAAAGAGACGGACATTCACGAGAACCTTGAGCAGATCGACGTCAACGCCCTGCTGGAGCAGATGGCGGAGGCCATGAACCTGCACGAGGATCTGCTCACCATCGAGGGCCACTGCAAGTGGCCATATCGCGGCAAGCTGCTGGCCCTCAAGCGCTGCATCGGCAACCTGGTGGACAACGGCATCAAGTACGGCCAGAAGGTGCGCATCATCATCATGGATGACGAGGAGATGCTGATCCTCTTCATCATGGACGAGGGGCCCGGTCTGCCGGACGATCAGTTCGAGCGCATCTTCGAGCCCTACTACCGCCTCAGCACCGATGCCGCTGGCACCGGGCTGGGCCTTGGCATCGCCCGCAACATAGCCCACGCCCACGGCGGCGACCTGGTGCTGGAAAATCGCCCCCAGGGCGGCCTGCAGGCCACCCTCTCCCTACCAAGGCAGTAATGTATGAAGTGGTTGTCTTTTTCTGTCATCGCCCTGCTCTCCCTGCCCGTTTGTGCCTCCCAGGTGGAGGTATTGCACTGGTGGACCTCCGGCGGCGAGGCCAGGGCCGTGGAAGTGCTCAAGTCCGAGTGGGCCGAACAGGGCAACCAGTGGAACGACTTCGCGGTACAGGGGGGGGGCGGCAAGAGCGCCATGACGGTGCTCAAGAGCCGGGCCCTGGCGGCAAACCCGCCGGAGGCAGCCCACCTCAAGGGGTTCGAGCTGCACGAGTGGGGCAGCCTGGGCTTTCTGCGCGATCTCACCCCCATGGCCGAGCACCTCGGCTGGTACCCTCAGCTGCCCCCCATGGTGCGCGACACACTCAGCCAGAACGGCGCCCTGATGGCGGTCCCCACCGGCATCCACCGGGTCAACTGGCTGTGGCTCAACCGCAAGGTATTCGAGCAACAGGGGCTCAAGCCCCCCACCGACTGGGCCCAATTCGTGGCGGTGGCGGACAAGCTCAAGGAGAAGGGCATCACCCCCCTCGCCATCGGTAACGAACCCTGGCAGATCGCGGTGCTGTTCGAAACGGTGGCCCTCGGCGAAGGGGGCAAGACCTTTTATCGCAAGGCCTTCCTCGAACAGGACAGCGCCACCCTGACCGGCCCCGACATGGTGCGGGTGCTGACCCGCTTCCAGCAGTTGCGCGCTTATGTGCCCGAGAAATACGCCGGCCTGAAATGGCACCAGGCCACCAACCTGCTGGAGAGCGGCGGCGCCGCCATGCAGGTGATGGGGGACTGGGTGAAGGGAGAGCTGAGTGCAGGCAACTACCGCCCCGGCGAGGATATCGAGTGCTTGCCAAGCCCGGGCAGCCAGGGGCTGTTCAGCTACAACCTCGACTCCATCGCCATGTTCAAGCAGCGGGATCCCGCCCAGTTGCAGGCCCAGGGCGAGCTGGCCAGGCTGTTGATGACACCGCGCTTCCAAGAAGCGTTCAACCGGGTGAAGGGCTCCATCCCGGCGCTCATCAAGCCGGACATGAGCAAGTTCGATCGCTGCGCCATCCGCTCCTATCAGGACTTCCTCCACGCCGAGCAACAGGACAACCTGCTGCCCAGCATGGCGGAGGGGATGGCGGTGCCCACCAACATGCGCCAGGGGATCATGGATGTGCTGAGCAGCTTCTTCAACGACGCCAGGGCCAACCCCGAGCAGACGGCGCAGCAGCTGGAACGCGCCATGCGCTCGACCCGTTCCGGCGCGGAGCAGAAATGACAAAGGCGGACATCGTCCGCCTTTGAGTGCCGAGAGCCAGGCTCTCAGGAGGGATCGTTCTCGTCCTCATCCTCGTCGTAGTAGTCGCTGAGCTCGATCCAGAGCCCCAGCCCTATCATCACCATGGAGCCGAACCAGGTACCGGTATTACCGATCGGGCTGCCCAGCACTATCATGGCGAACGACAAGAACCCCATGCCTGCGTAGGCTTGCAATCTGCCGTAGGAGACCTGCATATTCACACCTCCTTGTTGAATATGGTTCAATTTTTATATTACTCATCGAGCGAAGCCTGGGTAGAGCCGGTTCACATTTTGGTAGCATATGCTGCATAACCGCCCCGTGGTTTGATTATTTTTTCGCCGTGAGTATCATTGCTGGCCGAATTGGTTGAAGGTTGATTATTGATGAGTGCTTTATTCTGCGACGCAACGCACGAGTTGGACGCAATCGGGCTTCGTTGCCCCGAACCCGTGACGATGGCGCGCAAGAAGGTGCGGCTGAAGGTTGATTATTCATGAGTACTGAATTCTGCAATGCGACCCACGAGCTGGACGCAATCGGGCTTCGTTGCCCCGAACCCGTGATGATGGTTCGCAAGAAAGTGCGGCTGATGGCGGATGGGGAGACCCTGCTGGTCAGCGCCGACGACCCCTCCACCACCCGTGACATTCCCAGCTTCTGCCGCTTCATGGACCATACCCTGGTCGCCAGCGAGACTGAGCAGGCCCCTTACCGCTACCTGATCCGCAAGGGTCAATAACCCTGTACCGGAGCAAACATGACAACCATTACCCGTATCGGGACCACCCAGCGCTGGTCTGATGTGGTCATCCACAACGGCACCCTCTACGTGGTGGAAGTGCCCGCCACCGAGACCGCCGACATTCACCAGCAGACCCGTGAAGTGCTGGAAAGCCTGCAGCGTTTGCTGGAAGCCAACGGTTCCGGCGTCGACAGGATCCTGATGGCCAACATCTATCTCAAGGACATTGAAGACATCGCCGCCTTCAACGCGCAGTGGGATGCCTGGATCCCGGCCGGCACAGCCCCCGTTCGCGCCTGTGTACAGGCCCGCCTCGCCCACGAAGGCTACAGGGTAGAAGTGCAGCTCACTGCCGCTGTCTAATCAAAACGGGATGCCTGGCTCCCCTGATGCAGACACCGCCCCCGTGCGCGCCTGCGTGCAGGCCCGTCTCGCCCACGAAGGCTACAGGGTGGAAGTACAGCTGACTGCCGCTGTCTAATCAAAACGGGATGCCTGGCTCCCCTGATGCCGACACAGCCCCCGTGCGCGCCTGCGTGCAGGCCCGTCTGGCCCACGAAGGCTACAGGGTAGAAGTGCAGCTGACTGCGGCGGTCTAAACAAAGCGGGATGCCTGGCTCCCCTGATGCAGACACAGCCCCCGTTCGTGCCTGCGTGCAGGCCCGTCTGGCCCACGAAGGCTACAGGGTGGAAGTACAGCTCACTGCCGCTGTCTAAGAGGCGGTTATCCCCTCATCCCCGACCCTTCTCCCGCAAGGGGAGAAGGGGGCAAGGAGCACAGGGCACGCACCGGCGCCAATAGAAAGGCCCCGCCATCGCTGGCGGGGCCTTTTTCATGGCATCGAACCGGGCCGCTTAGGTGGTCGGGGTCAGGGTGATGGTCACCCGACGGTTCTGGGCCTTGCCTTCGGCGGTGCTGTTGCTGGCCACCGGCTGATCCGGGCCCACACCGCTGATGGCGATGCGGCTGCCGGACACGCCCTGGCCGATCAGCTGGGCGGCGACGGCATCGGCGCGATCCCGGGAGAGCTTCATGTTCAGCTCGCGGGAGCCGGTGCTGTCGGTGTGACCGACCACGTTCAGACGGGTCTTGTCGAACTCGGCAACCACCAGGGCCACGCCGGACAGGGTGTTGGCACCGGCGGCTTTCAGCTGGGCGCTGGAGCTGTCGAAGGTGACGTTGTTCGGCATGTTGAGGATCAGCTGATCACCGTTGCGGGTCACGCTGACGCCGGTGCCTTGCAGCTTCTCGCGCAGCTTGGCTTCCTGCACATCCATGTAGTAACCGATACCACCACCCAGGGCCGCACCGGCGGCGACGCCAGTCAGGATGCCCTTTTTGCGGTCGCCCTTGCTGGAGGAGAGCGCCCCCACGGCTGCGCCGGTCGCCGCACCCGCCAACGCGCCCCAGGCGCCCTTGGAGGTCTGGGATTCACCGGTATAGGGGTTGGTGGTACAGCCAGTGATGGCGACGGTCAGGGCAAGTGCAGGAACCAGTTTCTTGAAATGCATGAAAAAACCTCTGAAAAAGAACGACTCTAGCCGATAGCCGCGCATTCTAACCCAGAGAGGCGCCAGAGTGTGACGCGCGCATTGCGAAGATGGGCAGGGGGCAAAACGCCCCCTGCCCCTTGCGACTTACCCGGTGCAGGCCATCTTCGGACGGGCCCGCCTCAATATTTGATCTCCCGGGCCTTGTCTCGCCCCTCCTGCTTGTTGTCACGATGCTCCTGGCGGCAGTCGGCATTGCCCACCACCCCCTCACGACACGCCTGTTTCGCGTCACGGGACTCCTGACGGGTATCCTGACGCACATCGCGGGCGTCACGGCGCTCCTGGGCCTGCTTGGTGGCCTGTGCAGGCAGGGCGGCCAGCAAGGCGGTGGCGGCAAGCAGGGCCAATACGGACTTCTTCATGATGGCTCCTTCGCCAGACAACCTGAACCGGTCCGGCGTCTTTCAATGATAGGGGAGGGGCAGGATCCCGGTAGCGCAACCTCGGCCCTCGGGGACGTCGTCTGTGCAGCCTCGGACCTTCTTGCACAGGGCCGGCTTCCCCTCGTGTTTGCCCTGACGAGCAACATCATCCCCGGGGTACAGCCGATCAGGCTCAGACAACCGGGGAAGAGAGGGCGGCGGCGCTCAGTGACACGGGATTCCCTCGTGATGACGATCCCGATGGTGAACCCGTGTGACTGTATCCCGGCTGTACCGAGGGGCGAAAAGGCCCCAGGCCCGGTGCAACGGAACATGCTCCCGGGGTCTGGAGTGGTTGCCCCCCATATGCGGGTTGTCTCATAAGAGCCCATGGCCCCAGAGTGGGTGACATTTCTCACGGAGCCATGACCATGTCGTCCCTTTCCCGCCCCGCGCTGCTCATCATCGACATCCAGGTGGGCCTCCTTCACGGCCCGGAAGCCCCCCATGCCGGGGCCGAGACCCTGGCCAACATCAATCGCCTGAGCCAGGCGGCCCGCAGTGCCGCTCTCCCTGTGCTGGCGGTGCGCCACACGGGCCCGGCCGGCAGCCCCATCGCCGCCGGCAGTCCGTTCTGGCAGCTTGCGCCTGAGCTGGTCGTCGGCGAGGCCGATCGGGTGTTCGACAAGCAGCGCCCCAGCGCCTTCCATGGCACCGGTCTCGATGGCTGGCTGAAAGAGGACGGCGTGCAGACCCTGATCGTCACCGGCATGAAGACCCAGTACTGCATCGACACCACCTGCCGGGCGGCGGCAGATCTCGGCTACACCGTAGTGCTGGTGAGCGATGCCCATACCTGCATGGACACGCCGCAACTGACCGCCCCCCAGATCATCGCCCATCACAACGCCACCCTGGCCGGCCCCTTCGTGCGGCTGATGAGCAGCGACGAGGTGTGCGAGGCGCTCGGCCGCACCCTTGAGCCCTGCTGATTCAGAGCAAAAAAGAAGGGAGGCCTGAGCCTCCCTTCTTCGTGCATTTCCCCTTCACGTCACCGCTGCTTGCTGGCACTCGGCGTGGCAAGGGCAGGTCACCAGATGATCGTTCACCATGCCCACCGCCTGCATGAAGGCGTAGCAGATGGTGCTGCCGACGAAGGTGAAGCCGCGCTTCTTGAGGGCCTTGGACATGGCATCCGACTCCGGCGAGGTCGCCGGAATGTCGCCGTTGCCCTGACGCTGGTTGACGATGGGGGCGCCGCCGACAAAGCTCCACAGATAATCGACGAAGTCGATGCCCTCGGCCTCCAGCGCCAGATAGGCGCGGGCATTTTTGATGATCGACTGCACCTTGAGCCGGTTGCGGATGATGCCGGTATCCTGCATCAGCCGTTCCACATCCTGCTCGTCGAACTGCACGATGCGCACCGGATCAAAATCCGCATAGGCGCGATGGTAGCTCTCGGTGCGCTTGAGGATGGTGATCCACGACAGCCCCGCCTGTTGACCATCGAGGCAGAGCTTGGCAAACAACTCGCGGGCGTCATACACCGGCCTGCCCCACTGCTTGTCATGGTATTCGATGTATTCCGGGTCTCTGGTCACCCAGGCGCAGCGCAGTTCCATTTCCTCTCCCCTGTTTTTCATCGGCCATCGGCAGGCCGCTTGCGTCGGCGACATCATAGGGCAAGCGGCAACATAGCCCCACTAATCCCCTGTAATTTCGCCTATTATCCGACCATGCCAGACGGTATACTCCCTCGGTTCACATTCAGCAAATCTTGCTCTGATTTCATTTCGCGCGAAAAACACTATGCAAAAATTCGATGTCAAAACCTTTCAGGGCCTGATCCTGCAGTTGCAGGACTATTGGTCCCGCCAGGGCTGTACCATCATTCAGCCGCTGGATATGGAAGTGGGTGCCGGTACCTCCCACCCCATGACCTGCCTGCGCGCCCTGGGCCCGGAGCCCATCGCCTGCGCCTACGTACAACCGTCCCGCCGTCCGACTGACGGCCGCTACGGTGAGAACCCGAACCGCCTGCAGCACTACTACCAGTTCCAGGTGATCATCAAGCCCTCCCCCGACAACATTCAGGAACTCTACCTCGGCTCCCTGAAAGAGTTAGGTCTGGATCCCGAGATCCACGACATCCGCTTCGTGGAAGACAACTGGGAAAACCCGACGCTGGGTGCCTGGGGTCTGGGTTGGGAAGTGTGGCTGAACGGCATGGAAGTGACCCAGTTCACCTACTTCCAGCAGGTTGGCGGCCTCGAGTGCAAGCCGGTCACCGGCGAGATCACCTACGGTCTCGAGCGTCTGGCCATGTACATCCAGGGCGTGGACAGCGTCTACGATCTGGTCTGGTCTGACGGCCCGCTGGGCAAGACCACCTACGGCGACGTGTTCCACCAGAACGAAGTGGAGCAATCCACCTACAACTTCGAACACGCCGACGTGGAGTTCCTGTTCCACTGCTTCGAGCAGTACGAGAAGGAAGCCCAGAATCTGCTGGCACTGGAAAAACCGCTGCCGCTGCCTGCCTACGAGCGCATCCTCAAGGCCGCTCACTCCTTCAACCTGCTGGATGCCCGCAAGGCCATCTCGGTCACCGAGCGTCAGCGCTACATCCTGCGCATTCGCACCCTGACCAAGGCCGTGGCAGAGGCATACTACGCCTCCCGCGAAGCGCTGGGTTTCCCCATGTGTCAGCGCACAGAGAACAAGCAAGGTTAAGGAACGGACATGGCACAACATACATTTCTGGTAGAGATCGGTACTGCTGAGCTGCCGCCCAAAGCCCTGCGCTCCCTGGCCGAAGCCTTTGCCGACAACTTCAAAGCCGAACTGACCAAGGCCGATCTGGCCTTCGGCGACGTCGAGTGGTTTGCTTCACCGCGCCGTCTGGCGCTGAAGGTAAGCGAGCTGGCTGGCGAACAGCCGAGCAAGAGCGTCGAGAAGCGCGGCCCTGCCGTCGCTCAAGCGTTCGATGCCGAAGGCAAGCCAACCAAGGCTGCCGAAGGCTGGGCCCGTGGCAACGGCATCACCGTTGAGCAGGCCGAGCGCCTGGTCACCGACAAGGGCGAGTGGCTGGTTCACACCGCCAAGGTCGAAGGCCGTCCGGCCAAAGAATTGCTGGGCGAACTGGTTAGCCAGGCGCTGGCCAAACTGCCGATCCCGAAAATGATGCGCTGGGGCGACAAGACCATCCAGTTCGTGCGTCCGGTCTTCACCGTGACCCTGCTGCTGGATGGCGAGCTGGTGCCCGCTCACATTCTGGGTATCGACTCTGCCCGCACCCTTCGCGGCCACCGCTTTATGGGCGAGAGCGAGTTCACCATCGACAACGCCAGCCAGTACCCGCAGATCCTGCAGGAGCGTGGCATGGTGATTGCCGACTTCATGGCGCGCAAGGCCAAGATCAAGGCTGACGTCGAAGCGGCCGCTGCCGCCTTCGGTGGCGTGGCCGATCTGGACGACGCCCTGCTGGAAGAAGTGACCGCACTGGTCGAGTGGCCTGTGGTGCTGACCGCCAACTTCGAAGAGAAGTTCCTGGCCGTGCCGGCCGAGGCGCTGGTGCACACCATGAAGGGTGACCAGAAGTACTTCCCGGTCTACGACAAGAACGGCAAGCTGCTGCCGAAGTTCATCTTCGTCACCAACATCGAGTCCAAAGACCCGAGCCAGATCATCAGCGGCAACGAAAAGGTGGTTCGCCCCCGTCTCTCAGACGCCGAGTTCTTCTTCAAGACCGACCTCAAGCAGACCCTGGCCTCCCGCCTGCCGCGCCTTGAAACCGTGCTGTTCCAGCAACAGCTGGGCACCGTCAAGGCCAAGGTCGAGCGCATCGAGACCGTCGCCGGCTTTATCGCCGAGCGCATCAGTGGTGGCGATAGTGCCGTCGTGACTCAGGCCCGCCGTGCCGGTCTGCTCTCCAAGTGTGACCTGATGACCAACATGGTCGGCGAGTTCACCGACACCCAGGGTGTCATGGGGATGCACTACGCCCGTCACGATGGCGAAGACGAAGCGGTTGCCGTGGCCCTCAACGAGCAGTACATGCCGCGCTTTGCCGGTGATGCCCTGCCGTCCGGTCTGGTTGCCTGCGCCGTCGCGCTGGCCGACAAGTTCGACACCCTGGCCGGTATCTTCGGCATCGGCATGCTGCCGAAGGGTGACAAGGATCCGTTCGCCCTGCGTCGCGCCGCCATCGGTGCCCTGCGCATCATGACCGAGAAGCAGCTGGATCTGGATCTGGTTGAACTGGTTGAAGAAGCGGTACGCGTCTACGGCGACAAGCTGACCAACAAAACCGTCGTCACCGACGTGGTCGACTTTATGCTGGGCCGCTTCCGCGCTGCCTATCAGGACGAAGGCATCGGTGCCGACGTGGTGCTGGCCGTACTGGCCCGCCGCCCGACCCGTCCGCTCGACTTCGATCGTCGCGTCAAGGCCGTCAGCCACTTCCGCACGCTGGATGCCGCACTGGCACTGGCTGCCGCCAACAAGCGCGTGAGCAACATTCTGGCCAAGGTCGAAGGCGAGTTGCCGACTGCCGTCAAACCGGAACTGCTGGTCGATGCTGCCGAGAAGGCGCTGGCCACCCAGGTTGCTGCACTGCAAGCCGAACTGGCCCCGCTGTTCGCCGCCGGTGACTATCAGGCTGCCCTCACCCGTCTGGCCGCCCTGCGCGAGCCGGTCGATACCTTCTTCAACGAAGTGATGGTGATGGCCGACGACGAGGCCCTCAAGGCCAACCGTCTGGCGCTGCTGAACAACCTGCGCAACCTGTTCCTGCAAGTCGCGGATATCTCCCTGCTGCAGTGATTCCGGTTGGGTAAGTGATATAAAAACGGCGCCGCGAGGCGCCGTTTATTTTATTGAAAACAGAC
>NZ_JAGKRI010000153.1:26495-27230 GCF_017939255.1 Aeromonas sp. Prich7-2 | reverse complement strand
ATCCGGAGTCACCGTATGACCACCAACGAGAAAGTAGCACGTCGCAAACTCAGCCTGCTAGAGCTCGCCAAAGAGCTCAATAATGTCAGCAAAGCCTGCAAGCTCATCGGCTACAGCCGTCAGCAGTTCTACGAAATTCGCCGTAACTACCAGACCTATGGCGCCGAGGGATTGCTCGACAAATTGCCCGGGTGTAAAGGGGCTCATCCCAATCGGGTCGCTCCTGAGATTGAACAGGCCATCCTCGATTACTCCCTCACCAGACCAACTCATGGCCCGCTGCGGGTCGCCCAAGAACTGGCTCTGCAAGGCATCAATGTCAGTGCGGGTGGTGTGCGTGGCGTGTGGCAACGTCACGACTTGCTCTCCAAACACGACCGCTTGTTGCGCCTCGAGAAAACCCACCGGGAGCAGACCATTGAGCTCAATGACGAGCAGATTCGCCTGTTAGAACGCTTCAGCCCCGAGTTTCGCGAACGCCAGATTGAGGTCCACTACACCGGGGAACTGGTGGCGGTCGACACCTTCTTCGTCGGCGCACTCAAGGGGGTGGGCAAGGTGTATCTGCAAACCGTACTGGACTGCTACAGCCGCCACGCCTGGGGACGGCTCTACACCAGCAAGCTGCCGGTGACCTCGGTTCATGTGCTCAATGAAACGGTATTGCCGTTCTTCGAAGCCCATGAGGCGCGGGTCTATACCATCCTGTCGGACAACGGGCGCGAGTTCTGCGGC
>NZ_JAGKRI010000153.1:0-26485 GCF_017939255.1 Aeromonas sp. Prich7-2 | reverse complement strand
CCTGACCATCATCCCTACGAGCTGTTCCTGCAACTGGAGGGGATTGAGCACCGGACCACCAAGGTACGCAGGCCGCAGAGCAACGGCTTTATCGAGCGGCTACATCGCACCCTGCTGGATGAACACTTCCGTATCAAGGGGAGGACAACCTGGTATGAGTCGGTAGAGCAGATGCAGACAGACCTGGACAGCTATCTGGATCACTACAACACCCAGCGGCCACATCAAGGCAGGATGATGGAAGGACAGACTCCCTACAGCATGTTCAAAAAGGGTCTGAAATTGATACCGAAGGAAGTGCGCACTAAAGTAGCGTAAACAAGACACCGGTTTGAGGCCGGTGTCAGGTGATAACTAGATCTGTACAAACAGACTGAATTATTATGAAGACACAATTGGCTGATAATCTTGTGAGCTAAATGGCTTGAAACTTTCTGGCCATACACTCTTAAACTCACACAGGATTTTATATTGCTCTGGTGCGTCAGCATTAAATTTGATAGTTGTAATTTTGGGTAATGGTTTTCTTTCTGAATTCAAGATGTCTGTTAGCACCCAAATATCTTCGTTAAGATATTTAGGAAAATAACCAATTTTTCTTTCCCCATGAAATAATGCTACAGCCAAACTGTCATGGGAGTTAGTTCTTTCAAACTCATAATCAATTTTCTCTCCTGGGGTAAGCATCAATGATTCATCTTGCACTGGCTCCATATAACGATGCCCACTAACAAAAAAATTGAATGAGTAAATATCACTCCCATTTCTCTCTGGAGCTAGAATGACACGGAAATTATCAGTTGTCTTTGAACCACTTGTCACACCTAAAAAACGGAATAGATCGAAATCGTCACTATTCATATCTGTCCATTCAAGCATAGAGTGATATTCTGGTCTACGACTAGAAAGAATTCGATTACTTAAGAATGGGAAAATATCTTCTGAAAAATATGTTTTATCCTTACTTTGCATGCGAGGAAGACCAGAAAAATTCTTATGATTGGCACCCTTTGTGTAAGAAAGAATAAATAAGTTATCTTTGTGTTCTAACTTAGCAACAGGAATCCACATTCTTGATTGTGGCTGTGGGTCTTGCCAGATAACATATAAGCTACTCATATGTCCTCATTAATTCCTTTCGAACTGCTGGATTTAAACATTTCACAAAAGTTTTTTCTAGAGAAATTATATTATCTCTATTACATTTAAACATTTTGCTTGCAAACTGTTTTGATACATCATCCAACACCTCCTTTGGAATCAAATTCAAGATCTCATCAAATCTCTCACATGGGTAATTTTTAATTTTCTCTACCCATTTTAGCGCCGCGTTTGGTGTAAGTATACCAAAGAATTCAAAAGCGCTAAGAGTCTTTAATCTGTTATCTTTTAGGTAGAAATAAGACTTTGATTTCTTGACGTAGGTCTCAACTTTTTGACCTCGATCTTTAGACATGAGCCTCTGGCTCTTCTTCTCAATTGACTCATTTCTGCCTAAACTGGCAGCGTGGTCAAATGTAGGAGATAAGTGATATGTACCATTTTTTGTAGTCAAGAACCCCCAGTTTTCACTATGTCTATCTTGGTTTGAAATTAATGCATCAAGCATCAGATACCCACAGAAAAAATCTGCAGCACTCTTTATTCCAGTTTGACTATTGAATTTTAAAGGTTTATTTCTGATGAGCCTGCGCATAATTAGATAAACGAGAAATATATTCTGCTTCTCTTCTGTTACTAGCGATTGCTGATCGTTATATTTTTTTAGAATTTCGTTCCCAAGGCTTAAGGACAGAGTCTTATCAACCACAATGTTTGGCGTTAAAACACCTCTTTCACCATTATATATTGCAAGTTCATAATCAGCACATGGTATGTCAATTGCCTTTGCTAACTCACAAGCAACCTTTTCAGCCCAATCTTCACCATATCGTTTTATTTCATGCCCATCTCTGTCGTAAGTTACAACAGATTTAAACAAAAACTCTCCACCTGACTCATCAGTGTACCAGAACTTAGATTTCGTACCGAGTTCTTCTATGTTAACTTTGTCAAAAGCTGATATATCATAGATCCTAAACATTGGAGATTGTCTGATTATTGTTTATGACTCACATGTAATCATTGGCACAATCATTTTTCAATAAATTTCATATCTAGATGCAGCTATGATGTATTCAAGAATCCTCTTGGTGGTTTATATGCTTGTTTTCCAATTACGTTTGGTTTCGCTCGGAAAACCACCACAGAACTAGCAGCTTAGATTGATATTTCACTGCTGAGAAGGTTGCCATGACCATAGCTCGTTCACGCCAGAGCAACCTCGCTGATACGTCCTATTGCCACCGGTCAGCCGCAGTGCTCAGCCAGCCGAATTTCTACCTCTCTGTTGCATGGCAGAAACCGCAATCAAAGTCTCTCGTTCGTCCAATTAGGCTGCGCTAATCGAGCCTACGATTCCTGTGCCAATGCAGCGACAATCGCTTCCACGCTCTGGGTGACCGACAGGGTGGCGCTATCCAGCACCAGACGCTCCTTGTCCCAGGGTTGATAGTCGCGCTCGATCACTGCCTGCCAATCCGGCAATGCCAGCCCCTCGATATCCACCGTCCTGTTCTCGACCCGTTCGCGGTGCAGACTTGGGTTGGAGCAGACCACTTCGACATCGAGACAGGGCACCCCGACCGAGCGGGCGATGTCGTGGTAGGCATCCCGGGTGAGCTGGATGGGGTTAACGGAATCCGTGATGACGATCGAGCCAAGTGCCAGGTTCTCTCTGGCCAGCCCATAGGCGATGAAATAACCGGCCGGCCCCATCTCGTTATCCGCCTGCTCAGCGGCACGAATGGCCTGCTCTATGGTATCAATGCGCAGGTAGACGGCGCCCAGCCGCCGGGCCAGGGCTCGCGCTATGGTGCTTTTTCCGCTGCCCGGCAAACCACTGAAGATGATCAGCATATCCCATTCCCGTGATAAAAGAAGAATCCGAGCCATAGGGTATCGGATTGCCATCGCCCCCACAGCCCGTAGGTTCGATTAGCCGCCAGGCGTAATCGGACGTTCGCGTAAATGGACTCTCCCGCCATCACGGCCAGCCGAATTTTCCACTCCGGTTGGCCGCTCCTGTTGCACGGCAACAACCACTATCAACACCTCTCGTTCATCCGATGACGCTGCGCTAATCGAACCAACTGTGCGACGGTGGCCTACGGAGTATGCTGCTTGGTATTGATCGGTCATTGTCGAATCCATCATGGCCCCGACTTTGCCACACAATCCTCTACCCGATACCCGCCAGCCCCAAGGAATAACCTCTGCCGGCGAGAGAGGAGCTGTTATCCTTTGAGGCAATCTCTCGCGACCCCACGCCTTGAAAGGACCGTCATGGATATACCTGCCGCCCCGTCCTCCACCCTCTGCCAGCAGTGTCATGAGCAGGTGGATCTCGACTTCGATTTCACCATGGCCTTTCAGCCCATCGTCGATTGCAGCCAGCGCACCCTCTTCGGCTATGAGGCTCTGGTGCGGGGGCTCTGGTGCGGGGGCTCAACAACGAGCCGGCGCAAAGCGTGATTGATCGGGTCAACGACGACAACCGCTACCGCTTCGATCAGCTGTGCCGGATCAAGGCCATCGCGCTGGCCGCCCGCCTCGACATGCGGGGCATGCTGAGCATCAACTTCCTGCCCAATGCGGTCTATCGCCCGGAGCGCTGCATCCGCACCACGTTGCAGGCGGCCCGCGAGCATCTCTTTCCCATCGAGCAGATCATGTTCGAGTTCACCGAGGTGGAGCAGGTGCAGGACAACCGCCATATTAGCGGCATCGTGGATCACTATCAGGCCCTGGGCTTCAAGACGGCGATCGACGACTTTGGCGCCGGTTACTCGGGCCTGAGCCTGCTGGCCGATTTTCGCCCCGACATCATCAAACTCGATATGCACCTGCTGCGCGGCATCGACCAGGACCCGATCCGTCAGGCCATCGTTCGCCACTGTCTGGCGCTGTTTACGGAGTTGCAGATCACCCCGCTGGCGGAAGGGGTCGAGACCCGCGACGAGATGGCCTGCCTGCGGGAGATGGGCGTCAGCCTGATGCAGGGCTATCTGTTTGCCCGCCCCGGCTTCGAAACCCTGCCCGAGGTGGATTTCGCCAGCCTGTGAGCGGCGCTGGCTATCTCCCTTTGTTGTCGTTCATTCGGGCAAGGCGGCCCGGAGGGTATCCACGGGCGGACGGCAGAAAGCGCTGGACCGGGCAACCCCCTGGGCTAGGATAGGACTGTCACCCTTTGCAACCACCGCTCTGACAGGGACACCATGGCGCAGGTTTCAGGATACCGCTTCTTCGCTCTTTCACTGCTCTTGCTGCTGGCCTTCCAGGTATGGGGGGCGCAAGGCAGGGGCAACATCACACTGGTGAGCTCCCTTGAAACCAGGGAGTCCCCCTATGGTCGCTGGCTCGATCTCATCTATCAGGATGCGTTCGCCCGCCTGGGCTATGACTTCCAGTACCAGGGCTACCCCGGGGGACGGGCCCCCCTGCTGGCAGAGCAGGGACAGGTCGATGGCGAGATCCACCGCGCCGCCAGCTACCAGCAGCAGACCCGCACCCTCCAGCGCGTGCCCGAGCCCCATTTCGCCGTCTCCTATCAGGCCTATGCCCACCAGCCCGGGATCCAGCTGCAGGGGTGGCACAGCCTGCAGGGCACCGGTTATCGGGTCGAGTTTCGCCGTGGCGCCAAGCTGCCGGAGATGATGCTGGGCAAGGTGGTGGCACCGGACCGGCTCTTTGCCATCGCCACCGCCGAGCAGGGGATGGGCAAGCTGCTCAAGGGGCGCAGTGACCTCTATGTGGAGCAGACCCTGATTGCCAGCCAGGCCCTGGCCGCCCTGACGCGCCAGGACCCGGGCTATGCCGGCATCTACTCCGCCGGGGTGATGGAGCTGGCCGATTCTTACGTCTACCTGCACGAACGGCATCAGGATCTGCTGGCCCCCCTTGCCAGCGTGATCCGGCAAATGAAGCAGGACGGCACGGTGGCGCGCTATGAGCAGCAGGCCATGGCGGCTGGGGGCACCAGCCAACCTTAACGTCCTCTTTTTCCGCACGCCTTCCCGCGCCCTGACCATGCAGGAGACCCGGGGCGATCAATTCTGTCGCAGACTCATGGCCGCAGCGGGCACCCTGTTCGTCAACACCACGTTGACAAAAACGCCCCCTGTATCAGGGAACTCACCATATAAAACCCCATCGACCTTGTGTTCATCTGGCTTGCGGCCAAAAGGCACCATGTCCGTCTGTGCATACCCCAAATCTTGCAACATTCCCCGCTCCGACCGCCCCATCATTTCGATGGAGTCGCGTCATCGTTCAGGCATATCTTCCCCTCGAGGCCCGTGCCAGGGCCCGATCACAGGAGCAATACATAATGAAAAAAGCAGTAACGGCCGCCTTGCTGGCCATGATGATGGCGGCCTCGGTTCAGGCGGCAGACAAGGTGACCACGGTGCCGGTGCACTTCGCCAAAGGCGCGCACAGCGCCAAGGTTGACGGCACCTTCTCCGGTTATGACACCATCAACTACACCCTGGGCGCCAAAGAAGGCCAGACCATGACGGTCGCCATCACCGGCAGCACCAATGCCAACTTCAACGTCTTCGCGCCGGGCGCCATCCCGGGTCAGGCCGAGGCACTGGGCGGCGGCAACGTGGACACAAAATGGCAAGGCACCCTGCCCAAGTCGGGCAAGTACCTGATCCAGGTCTACCAGATGCGCGCCACCGCCCGTAACGGCGCCAAGGTGCCCCACTCCCTGTCGGTCGGCATTCAGTAACCGACGCCAATATTGCCTGTGTGACAAGCAAGAAGGAGCCCATGAGGCTCCTTCTTTGTCATTGTGTGCTGGCACTGCGACCCGGGTAACGGCTCAGCCCTTGTAGGCGGGCAGCAGGTCCACCATGTTGAGCAGGTGGAAGGCGGCGGTCAGCACGCCGAACAGGATCACCAGGACGATCATGAAGAGGCCGCCGGGGGCGCGGAAGCCCTCGCCACCGTCTTCGCGCCGGGCCGCCCGCACCTTCCAGGCCAGCAGGGGTGGGATGATGCAGGTCCACAGGGTCGCCACGGCGCCCGCATAGCCGATGGCCACCAGGAAGCCGAACGGGAACAACAAGGAGAGCACCAGGGGCGGCAGGAAGGTCACCGCCCAGGACTTGGCGCGGCCACCCCGGCTGTTGTCGAACTTGAACAGATCCGCCAGGTAGTCGAACACCCCGAGCCCCACCCCGATGAAGGAGGAGAGGATGGCTGCCATGGAGAAGGCGTTGAGGGCGCTGGCCACCGCCTTGGACTCGATCACCGAACCGAGGGCCTTGAGCAGGGCATCCACGTTGCCCCCCTCTGCGATCACCGGGCCGAACTCGCTGCGGGGCAGGTTGCCAAAGACGCTCACCAGCCAGATGAGGTAAAACGCGAGCGCGATCAGGGTGCCCCCCAGAATGGCGCGGCTGGCACGGCGCTCTTCACCGTAGTAGGCGCGCATGGAGGAGACCGAATGGTGGTAGCCGAACGAGGTGAGCGCCACCGGCAGCATCACCAGGGCATAGGGGGCGTAGCTCACTTCGCTGCCCACCCGGTCGAGCAGCAGATCGAGGCGCACGTTCATCGACAGGCCCGAGATGCCGAAGGCAAAGCTCAGCCCCATCAGGATCACCAGCAACACCGAGATGCGGTCCACCGCCCGGGTGGAGTGCCACACCAGCAGGGAGAAGGCTAGGGTAAAGAGCACGGACGCCCACTGGCTGCCCATCCCCGTCATGCCGTCGATGATGAGACCGGCCGAGGTGATGTAGGCATAGAGCAGGATGCCGCCGACGAAATAAACGCTGAGATTGTTGAGGGCGTTGACCTTCTCCCCCAGCAGATCCCGCGTCACGGTATCGAAGGAGACGCGCAGGGGATAGCCCCGATAGGACTCCAGCAGCATCCAGCCGGAGACCGTCATCACCACCATGGTCAGTGCCACCGCGAGCATGGACCAGAGGGTCCAGGCGCCCGCCCCCGCACTCGGCAGCCCCAGCATGCCGGCCCCCACACAGACGCCGGCAATGATGCATGCCCCGCCCACCAACGATGGTTTCTGTTCCATTACTCCCCCAAACGGATTGTCGACTGGTCACGGCACACTGCCGTGCTTCTCCTGCGTTCGCCACTGCTGGCGCCGGGGGACTTTACCCTGCATGCCTTCGGGTATCAAATCCGGAGGGAAAATGGGGGGAAACGGGCCGGATCCTGCGCCCCATCCGTGGAATATGTTCGGGATGGGGCCAGGTTCAGCACACCAGGGTCAACCGGTGTAGACGGGCAGCAGACCCGCCATGGCCATCAGGTGGAAGATGGCGGTAAGCACCCCGAAGACGATGACGGCCACCACCATGGGCTGGCCGCCGGGGGCCTTGAACCCCGCCTCGTCCGGGGCCAGCTCCCGGGACTTCTTCGCCAGCAGGGCCGGGATGATGCAGGCCCAGACGGTCGCCGCAGCCCCGGCATAGCCGATGGCCACCACGAAGCCGAACGGGAACATCAGGGAGAGCGCCAGGGGGGGGCAGGAAGGTCACCGCCCAGGATTTGGCCCGCCCCCGGCGGCTGTTGTCGAACCGGAACAGATCCGCCAGATAGTCGAACACCCCGAGCCCCACCCCGATGAAGGAGGAGAGGATGGCCGCCATGGAGAAGAGGTTGATGGCCTGGGAGACCTGCCTGGACTCTATCACCGAGGCCAGCGCCCCGAGCAGCACATCCACGTCGCCCCCCTTGGCGATGACGGGGCCGAAGGCGGGACGAGGCAGGTTGCCGAAGATGCTGAGCAGCCACAGCAGATAGAGCGCCAGGGCGATCAGGGTGCCCCCCAGGATCGCCTGCCTGGCTTTCTGCTCCTCGCCGTAATAGGCGCGCATCGATGCCACCGAGTGGTGGTAGCCAAACGAGGTGAGCGCCACCGGCAACATGGCCAGGGCGTAAGGGGCGCGGCCCAGCTCCTCGGCAAAGGAGTTGAACAGCTTGGCGGTGTCGACCTTGCTGGCAAGCCCGGAGACCCCGAACACGAAGCTCAGCACCATAAAAACGATCAGGACGACCGAAATCCTGTCCACCGCCCGGGTCGAATGCCAGACGAACCAGGAGAACACCAGCACGAACAACACCGAGGCCAGCTGGCTATTGATGCCCAGCAGGCCGCCCAGGATGAGACCCGACGAGGTGATGTAGGCATAGAGCAAAATGCCGCCCACGAAATAGACGGTGAGGTTGTTGAAGAGATTGATCCTGTGACCGAGCAGATCCTTGGTCACCGAGTTGAAGGAGGCGGTCAATGCGTAGGGTTTCAGGGCTTCCAGCAGCATCCAGCCTGAAACCGTCATGACGACCATGGTAAGAATGATGGCGAGGGTTGACCAGCTGGTCCAGGCCCCGGCTCCCGCGCTCGGCAGCCCCAGCATGCCGGCACCGACACAGACGCTGGCAATGATGCAGGCCCCTCCGATGACGGACGGTGTTGATGTCATGTGTGTCACTCCAAATCTTTCACAGAGCAGTGAAAAAAAAGGGCACAGAAAAATCTGTGCCCCTGACTCGTTATGCTTCTATCAATTTTTTCTGCGTCTTGCCGGCTGACGGGTCGTTATGCTCGACCTCTTTCAGTCTGGCGGTGAAGTGACGCAGCACGGCCGGCTCGTAAATGAAGTCCAGCCCCTTCACCCGGTGGGCGTTCTTCTTCACCTCGCCGAAGGCCTCGATAACAAAGTCCATGTGGGTCTGGGTATAGGTGGCACGGGGGATGGTCAGGCGCAGCAGCTCCGCCGGGCAGGGGTGCTGCTTGCCGGTGGCGGGGTCGCGCCCCAGCAGCAGGGAACCTATCTCCACCGCGCGGATGCCGGCGACCTTGTAGAGCTCGCAGGCCAGGGCGTGGGCCGGGAACTGATCCGCCGGGATGTGGGGCAGCAACTTGCCCGCATCCACGAAGGCCGCATGGCCCCCCGCCTGCTGGCACACCACGCCGATGGCCTCCAGCCCGTCCACCAGGTACTGCACCTGGCCGATGCGATAGGCCAGCCAGTCCTGGCGCATGCCGTCCCGCAGGCCCACCGCCAGGCGCTCCATGGCGCCCCCTTCCAGGCCGCCATAGGTCGGGAAGCCCTCCTGCACCACGCACAGGGTGCGGCACTCGGTGTAGACGTCCAGCATGCTGTCATCCTTGAAGCACAGCAGCCCCCCCATCTGCACCATGGCATCCTTCTTCGCCGACATGGCGAGGCCGTCGGCGTACTTGTAGGACTCTCTGGTGATCTCCTCGATGGTCCAGTTCGCGTAGCCGGGCTCCCGCTGCTGGATGAAGTAGGCGTTCTCGGCGAAGCGGGCGGAGTCCATGATGACGGGGATGTCGTACTTTCTGGCGATCTCGTACACCGCCTTCAGGTTGGCAATGGAGACCGGCTGCCCCCCGGCGGAGTTGCAGGTGATGGTGCTGACGATGTAGGGCACGTTGGCGGGGCCCGCCTCCAGGATGGCCTCTTCCAGCTTCACCAGATCGAAGTTGCCTTTGAAGTCGGCGGTGACCGAGGTATCGAACGCCTCCCTGGTGTAGACGTTCTTCGCCACGCAGCAGTTGATCTGGGTGTGGCCCTGGGTGGTGTCGAAGAAGTAGTTGGAGAGGGCCACCATCTTCTTGCGATCCAGCCCCTTCTCCTGCTCCCGCTTCTTGATGAGCACGGGGATGTAAATCTGCTCGGCGCCGCGCCCCTGGTGAGTGGGGATGGTCAGGGAGTAGCCGAAGATCTCCTGCACCGCCTGTTGCAGGGCATAGTAGCTGCGGCTGCCGCTGTAGGCCTCGTCACCGCGCAGCATGGCGGCCTGCATGTCCTGGGTGATGGCGCCGGTGCCGCTGTCGGTCAGCAGGTCGATGAAGACGTCTTCGCTGTCCAGCAGGAAGGGGTTCATGCCCGCCCGGACAATGGCCTCTTCCCGATAGGCACGGGTGGTGCGCTTGACCGGCTCGATGACACGAATACGGAAGGGTTCGGGCAGATGCTTGAAGTTTTCCATAATATAAACACCCCAGATTTAAATATTCAGAATGAGTCTCTTCCCCCGCCGAAAATAGAATGTCCGGCAGGTGGGAAATATTGGGAAATAGGTGCACGACATCGCCTCGCCAGAATAAACAGGCGAAGATAGGTGCAGCTATTTCAGTTCAGGAATGGAGGCGGGCTCGTGGCATGGCAGGCATGCCGCGCCGCCGCGAGGAATTACAGCGGGAAGAAGAACGCGATCTTATGGTCCAGGGTAAACCACTTGGGATAGCTGACCTTGATATTCATGTTGTTGCTCATCCAATTGATATTAACAACGCCAAATAACAGCACCCATTATGGTGGGGAGCGCTATATGATCAATTGCAATATGAGCAAAGTGGGATGGCGCTAACAATTTGGCGGGGGATTTTTATACAGCTTATTATCGCCAATCCGAAAGATCCCCCCATCATCCACCTTTTGCCCTTTCCCCCCTCAGTGGGTCAACCAGGGCAGCCGCTGCAACAACTCGTAGCGGTCAGGGATCGGTGTCTGGCTGACCCAGAGATCCAGCAAGCCGTAGGAGAGCAGCGGCAACACCAGCAGCAACAGACAGAGCAGCCCCAGCAGTTGGCGGGGGGCGAGTCGCTGCCCTTGCGTGCCAAGATGCAGGGCATCGGCCCGCTTGGGGCAGGCGGCCACGCAGCTCTGGCAGCTGGTGCACTCGAGGCTCTGCACCGCGATGAGCTGGTGCACCTGGATGCGCGAGGGGCAGGCCCGGCTGCACTTGTCGCAGTCGTGGCCCAGGCTTCGCAGGCAACGGGCCGGGTCACGGCGAATGCGCAGCGGGGTCAGCAGGCCGAGCAGGGCCATCCAGGCGCCATAGGGACAGAGGTAGCGACAGAACCCTTGCCGAAAGGTGGCGGTGAGCAGCAGCACCCAGCCAAGGCACAGGCCCGAGATCAGGGTCAGGTTGAAGAAGAAGGCCCCCATCTTCATGTCCGCCGCCTGATGGTAGGGGCTGGCGAGGTAGCCGGGCAGGGCGGCGGCGGGTACCGCCAGCAATATGATGAAGAGCAGAAAACCGAGCACCAGAAACTTCTGGCCGCGCAACACGGCATCGAGCCAGCGCGGCGGGGTCCACTCCCCCGGCAACAGGCGCGAGCGCAGGCCGTGCAGCCACTCCCCCACCAGCCCGAGCGGGCAGAACCAGGCACAAAACGCCCGACCCAGCAGCAGGGCCGACAGGGAGAGCACCAGCACGGTGACGGTGGCCGCCGGGTGATGGGGGTCCGTCAGCCCCTGCCCGAGCCAGGCCCGCAGCCCGAGACCACCGGCGATGGGCAGGAAACCGTCCACCACGTCGGGGCGCACCAGCCAGGGAACCGTCCCCCGTGCCAGCAGCCAGATATAGACCCCATATTGCACCGACACCAGCAACCAGCAGAGCAGCAGCAGATGACGCGCCCACTCCCGCAGCGGCTGACTGCCCAGCTCGTCCAGTGCGGGGAAGGGCTGGATGCGATGAAGCAGGCTGAGACTGCCGACCACCAGCCCCAGGCCAAGCCAGAGGCTGACATCTGCCGCCGCCAGCCAGGCAATGACCAGCACTCCGAGGGAGAGTCGAGATGACCAGCCCGGCCCCGTTTTCAACACCAACAGGACCAGATAGACCAGTCCGGCCACCATGGTCATCGCCTCAATCACGCTCATGCATCCTCCACTGCGTACACCCGATCTGGCGGCAATGATAACCAACATCTGAGTTGATTATTTTGATCTGCATAGGCACAGGGGGAGATTCGGGCCAGTGCCCCTGCCCGCGATTGAGCCTATGCCTTGCGGCTGTGGAACAGCGGCTGGTCGGATTCGGCCTGCTCGGCCCAGAAGTGGATGTTGAAGCGGGCATCCTCCGACAGCTCGACCCTGTGCCAGTACCGGGGTGGGCTGGTGGCAAACTCCCCGGCCCGGATCACCAGGCTCAGCTCGGGCTCTTCGGCCTGCTCATCGGCAAAACCGTGATAGGTGACGGTGCCCTCCATCACGCAGAGCTGGCCGAACACCCCGGCCGCGGTGTTGTGGTGGGTGAGCAGGGCCTGGGGCACATTCTGGCGGGTGAAGAAGGGGGTGGAGCGGCGCACCACCCAGTGAGACGGGATCAGTTGCATGGCCATATCGGTTCTCCTCAGATGGCCGGGTCGACCCGGCCAGTACAATGAAAGGGGTTAACGGGGCAGCTGACGCAGCAGCGGGAAGGCGGCGCTCATCTGGTCGCCCCCCACCACGAAGCCGCACAGCTCGCCGGCTTGGTCGCGCGCCTCGGCCACCATGCCGTGGCTGTTCCAGCGGCACTGCCAGGCAAGATCCTCGCCCCGGGTGCGACCGGCCAGTTGCAGCGGGTAGCGCGGCGTCTTCACCTTCACCAGCATGGGGGGCAAAGTCAGCGGGGTCGGCGTCCCGAGCAGGGTGCGCGCCAGCGCATTGGCCCCCAGCACGATGGGTTGCAGGAAGGGGAGCAGCTGGCCCTGCCACTGGGCGCAATCCCCCAGCGCGAAGATATGGGGGTCGCTGGTCTGCAGCCGATCGTCGACCAGGATGCCACGCTCCACTGCCAGCCCGGCCCCGCGGGCCAGGGCCAGATTCGGCCGCAGGCCGATCGCGGCGATCACCAGATCCTGCTCGCTGATGCGGCCATTGGTCAGGGTCACCCGCCAGCCATCCCCCGGCTGGGCATCCATCCTGGCGAGACCCGTCCCGAACTGCAGGCTGACCCCCTGGCTGCGTAGCGCCTGTTGCAGCGGCTCGGTCAGGGCGGCGGGCAGCAGGGCGCTTAAGGGGCTGTCGGCCAGATCCACCAGCGTCACCTCTTTTCCTGCGCTCGCCATGTCCATCGCCAGCTCGCAGCCGATGAGCCCCGCCCCCAGCACCAGGATGCGGCGGGCCTGGCGCAGTTGCGCCTCGATGGCGGCGAACTCCTGCTGGCTGTTGAGGGTGACCAGGTGTTCGCTGCCCGGCAGATCGGGGCGCGCCGCGCTCGCCCCGGTGGCCAGCACCAGCTTGCCGTAGGGGAATTCCCCCTGCTCGGTCAGCACCAACCGCCTTGCTGGGTCGATGCCATGCACCGGGCAGTGGGGCAGCAGCGCGATGCGCTGCTGCTCGGCAAAATCGCTGCCGCTCTGGCGGGTCATGGCCGCGGCAGGGCAGCCCCGACTCACCACGTGGCTCAAGTCGGGCTTGTTGTACTCGTCACCGCTGTCGGCGGTGATGAGGCGGATGGGCTGCTCGGCATCCAGCTTGCGCAGGCTCTTGACCAGCTGCTGGGCGGCGAAGCCGCTGCCGATCACCACTATCTCCCGGCTGATGCCGGCGTCACTCTGCGTTGCTGCGCTCATACACAGACCTCCACGGCGCAGGGTTCAAATACCTCCTTGCCGATGCCGCAACCCGGGCAAAGGAAACTCTCCGGTACCTGGGCCCAGGGGGTGCCCGGCGCCACCAGCTGATCCGGCTCGCCCAGCGCCGGGTCATAGACCCACTGGCAGACGGTGCAGAGCATGGCCTGGTCATCGTCCCATTCGGCGGCGGCCGCTGCGGCTTGCGGCTCAACAGCAGGCATCGCGAGGACGGGCGTCACGGTTGTCTGGGTTGTGGTGATCGGGCGGGGTGCGTCCAGCGGGTGCAACGCCCACTGACGGGCGAGCTGGCGGCCATGCTCGCGGCATTCGGCCAGCGCCGAACCATCCGGGCGCCACTTGGCCTTGAGGGAGATGCTGATGTCAAAGCCTGCGTCCATCAATCGGGTCTGGATCCGGTCCACCGCACCGCCGGTCCAGCCGTAGCTGCCGAAGGCCGAGGCACGCTTGTTGCGAAAACGCAGGCCGGTGATCTCCTCGAGCATGCCCGCCACCTTGGGCATCATGACGTTGTTCATGGTGGAGGATCCCACCAGTATCCCCTTGGAGCGGAACACCTGGGTCAGGATCTCGTTCTTGTCGTGGCGGGCCACGTTGTAGATCTTCACCGCCACGCCGGGGTCCACCTCGTGGATGCCCTGGGCGATGGCGTCGGCCATCATGCGGGTGTTGTTGGACATGGAGTCGTAGAACAAGGTGATGCGATCTTCCTGATAGTGGTCGGCCCACTCCAGGTATTTCAGGATGATCTGGGTGGGGTCCTCGCGCCAGACGATGCCGTGGGAGGTGGCCACCATGCTCACTGGCAGGTTGAAGCCGAGCACCTCTTTGATCTTGGCTGTCACCAGGGGGCTGAAGGGGGTGAGGATGTTGGCGTAGTAGCGCTGGCACTGCTCCATCAGCTCGCTCTGATCCACCTCGTCGTTGAACAGGTGCTCGTCGCAGTAGTGCTGGCCGAAGGCGTCGTTGGAGAACAGCACCGCGTCCTCGGTCATGTAGGTCATCATGCTGTCGGGCCAGTGCAGCATGGGGGTCTCGATGAACACCAGCTGCTTGCCGTTGCCGATGTCCAGGCTGTCACCGGTCTTGACCGGGTGGAAGTTCCACTCCGGGTGGTGATGATGGCCGGTGATGGAGTCGATGGCGTTGTGGGTGCAGTAGATGGGGGTGCCGGGAATGCGGGCCATCAGCTCGGTCAGGGCGCCGGCGTGATCCTCCTCGGCGTGGTTGATCACCACGTAGTCGATGGCGGCGAGATCGATCTCGGCCGCCAGGTTCTGCACGAACTCCCGGCTGAACTTGTGATCGACGGTGTCGATCAGCACGTTTTTCCCTTCGCGGATGAGGTAGCTGTTGTAGCTGGTGCCCTTGTGGGTCTTGTACTCGGTGCCGTGGAAGTCGCGTACCTCCCAGTCCCGTTGGCCGACCCAGTGGATGTTGTTCTTGACGTGAATGCTCATCAGGCAGTTCCTCGAATGCAATAGTGGATGTTCAACTGAACCAGCTATTGCAGCGGACGTGCCAAATTGTAACCCATTGTTTTTAATGGCTTCGCATGTCACTCGTTGTCATTAAGACACCACACCTTTATAGTCAAAATCACAAACATACTGTCATTTGGACAATTATCGTGATCTCGACCGACAGCCTGGCGCGCATCGCCCTCGACCTGCAACTCGGCATCTCCCATCAGGACCGCTTCCACCGCCTGATCCAGAGCGTGCGCAGCCTGCTGAACTCGGATGCCTCGGCCCTGCTGCGCTACGAGGGGGGCCAGTTCATCCCGCTGGCCATCGACGGCCTGATGCAGGACGTGCTGGGGCGCCGCTTCGCCCTCAAGGATCACCCGCGCCTCGAGGCCATCGCCCGCGCCGGGGATGTGGTGCGCTTCCCTGCCGACAGCGCCCTGCCCGACCCCTATGACGGCCTGCTGCCGGATCACGACGACTTCAAGGTACACGCCTGCGTCGGCCTGCCGCTCTTCTCGGATCAGGCGCTGATCGGCGCCCTGACCATAGACGGCATGAACCCGACCCAGTTCGACGGCATCAGCGACGAGGAGCTGCGGCTGGTGGGGGCTCTGGCCGCCGCCGCCCTCGACAACGCCCTGCTGCTGGAGCGGCTCGCCCGCCAGAGCAGCGAACCCCTCGCTCCCTCCACCCAGAATGGGCCGGGCCAGCCCGAGATGATTGGCCGCTCCCCCGCCATGGCCCGGTTGCGCCACGAGATAGACGTGGTGGCAAGCTCCGAGCTGAACGTGCTGATTTTGGGGGAGACCGGGGTCGGCAAGGAGCTGATCGCCAAGGCGGTGCATGGCGGCTCGCCCCGCGCCCATGCCCCCCTGGTCTACCTCAACTGCGCCGCCCTGCCGGAATCCGTGGCCGAGAGCGAGCTGTTCGGTCACGTGAAGGGGGCCTTCACCGGCGCCATCCACAATCGGGCGGGCAAGTTCGAGCTGGCGGACAAGGGCACTCTGTTTCTCGACGAGATAGGGGAGCTCTCCCTGGCGCTGCAGGCCAAGCTGCTGCGGGTGCTGCAATACGGCGATCTGCAGCGGATCGGTGACGACACCCCGCTCAAGGTGAATGTGCGCATCCTGGCGGCCACCAACCGGGATCTGAAACAGGCGGTGGTCGAGGGGCAGTTTCGGGCCGACCTCTACCACCGGCTGAGCGTGTTCCCGATCCACGCCCCGGCACTGCGGGAACGCCCAGGCGACATTCCCCTGCTGGCCGGTTATTTTTGCGAACGCTGCCGGCTCGGCCTGGGGCTGGAGCAGCTGCGTATCCAGCCACAAGCGCTGCAACTGCTCGAGCGCCACGACTGGCCCGGTAACGTGCGGGAGCTGGAGCACGCCATCCACCGCGCCGCCGTGCTGGCCAGGGCCGAACAGGGCAGCCCCTCGCCGACCCTGAAACCCCATCACTTCAACCTGGGACCGACGGGCTCATCCCTTCCAGCCGACACCGTCAGCCAGCCCGCCTCCCCGGCCATTGCCGGCCTGGGCCTTCGCGCCGCCACCGATCTGTTCCAGCGCCAGCTCATCGAGCAGACCCTGACCGCCCATGACGGCAACTGGGCCGCCACCGCCCGGGCGCTGGATCTGGACGGCGGCAACCTGCACCGCCTCGCCAGGCGGATCGGCCTCAAGGCCTGACGCCCCCAGATACCATAGGGGCCCAAAAACAGAAACCCCCTCGCTGGCGAGGGGGTTTCTTGTTCATGGCACCCGTGGCGCCGTCAGCGCAGGGACTTGACCGAGCGGCGGACGATGAGCTCGGGCTGGACCGTCATGGACTCCACTTCCAGCTCCTTGTTGCGGATCCGGCTCACCAGTTGCTGCACCGCCAGCAGACCGAGCTCGGCCTTGGGGTGGCGGATGGTGGTGAGCGGCGGGCTGGAGAAGCGCGCCATCTCCACATCGTCATAGCCGATCATGGAGATATCGTCCGGCACCTTGACCCCGGCCTCCCAGGCGGCGCAGATGGCACCGATGGCCATGGGATCGTCGAAGGCAAAGACCGCAGTCGGGCGAGGGGTGAGGGCCAGGATGCGCTGCATGGCATCGAAGCCGCTCTGGCTCTCGTAGTCCCCTTCGAAGATCTGCTCTTCTTTCAGGGTCATCCCCTGTTCAGCCAGGGCATCGCGCACCCCGTCCAGCCGTTGCTGGGTAGTCGGCTTGGCGAGATGGCCGGTGATGCAGACGATGTTGGTGTGGCCCTGCTCCAGCAGATGGCGCACCGCCAGACGCGCGCCGATGCGGGCGTTGTCGTTGATCACGTTGGCGAAATCGCACTCGTTGCCCCAGTCCAGCACCACTTGCGGCACGTTTTTGTGGATACGCAGCATGTCCCTGAACTGGGTGTCGATATCGGTCCCCAGCACCAGCAGGCCGTCGACCCGCTTTTCCATCAGTATGCGCAGATAGTGCTGCTGGCGGGGCGGCTGGTTCTCGGTGTTGCACAGGATCAGGCTGTAACCCTGCTCGAAGCAGTAGGCTTCCACCCCCTGTACCACTTCCGCGAAGAAGGGGTTGGCACTGGTGGTCACCAGCATGCCAATGGTCTTGGTCGAATTGATCTTGAGACTGCGCGCCACCGAGTTGGGCGCGTAGTTCAGCTCTGCCACCGCCTCAAGCACTTTCTGGGTTGCGTCTTCGCTGACCCGACGGGTGTGATTGAGTACATGTGAGACGGTGGAGATGGATACGCCTGCGCGCGAGGCGACATCCTTGATAGTTGCCATCTCTGTCTCCTGAATAACAAAGGCGGAACAGTAGCAGATTTCCCGAATAAAGGCTTGGTTTTAACGGGCGCAGCCAGTGAATTATCAATGCTGGCTAATCTATGCGGTCATTTCTTTTTGCGCAAACGGATTTTGGTCAAAATGAGAGCGGACGCAGAATGAAATATCGTCAGTTTTTTACTCTGGAAATTGTCACCATGACAATTTGTTAACTGTATGTTGCACCATCACAGCGACATTAAACTCCAATAAACAGCAATAAACTGCGTGTTAGTTTCACAAAACCCCTCTCGCGCCTGCTCCGGTTAGTATCTTTAACATCTTGTTATTGCCCGGCGAGGAATGATAGAACCTTATCTATCGCCGGGCTGGCGGGACACAGGCTCGGAATGACGTGCATAAAATGAAACAATTCACTGATTAAGGGACGAATCAATGCATAACTTCAGCAAAATGGCAGTCAGAGCAGCGGTTTCTTTGGCTCTGTTTGGATCAGTTTCCATGGCCAATGCGGCCGATACCATCAAGATCGGCATTGCCGGCCCCCTGACCGGCCCGGTCGCCCAGTACGGTGACATGCAGTTCACCGGCGGCAAGATGGCGGTCGAGCAGATCAACAAGGCGGGCGGCATTAAGGGCAAGCAGATCGAAGCCGTCATCTATGACGATGCCTGCGATCCCAAGCAGGCCGTGGCCATCGCCAACAAGGTGATCAACGACGGCGTCAAGTTCGTGGTCGGCCACCTCTGCTCCGACAACACCCTGCCCGCCTCCGACATCTATGAAGATGAAGGGGTACTGATGGTCACCCCCGCCTCCACCAACCCCAAGATCACCGAGCGCGGTTACCAGCTGACCCTGCGTACCATCGGTCTGGACAGCGACCAGGGCCCGACCGCCGCCAAGTACATCATCGAGCAGGTCAAACCCCAGCGCGTGGCCGTCATCCACGACAAGAAACAGTACGGCGAAGGCATCGCCTCCAGCGTGAAAGCCGCGCTGGACAAGGCAGGCGTCAAGGTCGTTGCCTATGAGGGCATCACCGCCGGCGACAAGGACTTCTCCGCCCTGATCGCCAAGCTGCAAAAAGAGAACGTCGACTTCGTCTACTACGGCGGCTACCACCCGGAGCTGGGTCTGATCCTGCGCCAGGCTGGCGAGAAGGGTCTGAAGGCCAAGTTCATGGGTCCGGAAGGCGTGGGCAACAAGGACATCTCCGCCATCGGCGGCCCGGCTTCCGAAGGCCTGCTGGTGACCCTGCCGAACAAATATGACCTGGTGCCGGCCAACGCCCCCATCGTAGAAGCGTTCAAGGCCAAGGGTCAGGACTCCTCCGGTCCGTTCGTCTGGACCACCTACGCCGCCATGCAGGCCCTGGCGGCCGGTATCGCCAAGGCGGGCGAGGATGATCCGGCTGCCGTCGCTGCCGCCATCAAGGCCGCACCGATCGACACCGTGATGGGCCCCCTGACCTGGGCGCCGAACGGTGACCTGAAAGGCTTCGAATTCGGTGTGTTCCAGTGGCACGCCGACGGTACCTCCACTCAACTCAAATAATCTGCCGGTCGGGGTGACGTGAGTCACCCCTCCTTTCTTTGCGGGCAAGTACACAGGGAACGCGGTATGTCCGAACACCTTCTTTATCTGGTTCAGCAGTTGCTGAACGGATTGACCATAGGCAGCACCTATGCGTTGATCGCCATCGGCTACACCATGGTCTACGGCATCATCGGCATGATCAACTTCGCCCACGGCGAGGTCTACATGATCGGCTCCTATGTCGCCTTCATGGTGATGGCCGGGCTCATGATGATGGGCATCGACAGCACCGTGCTGCTGCTGGGGGGCGCCTTCCTGGTCAGCATCATCATCACCGGCAGCTATGGCTGGTCCATAGAGCGGGTGGCCTATCGTCCACTGCGGGGCGGCAACCGCCTGATCCCCCTCATCTCCGCCATCGGCATGTCGATCTTCCTGCAGAACATGATGCGGATGGCCCAGGGCTCGCGTGACATCGCCATGCCCACTCTGATCTCCGGGGGCTGGACCCTCGGCGGCGAGGATGGCTTCCAGGCCAGCCTCTCCTACATGCAGCTCATCATCTTCGTGGTGACCTTCGTCACCATGCTGGCGTTGACCCAGTTCATCGGCCGCTCCCGCATGGGGCGTGCCTGCCGTGCCTGTTCCGAAGACATCAAGATGGCCAACCTGTTAGGGATAGACACCCACGTGGTCATCTCCATCACCTTCGTGCTGGGGGCCGCCCTGGCCGCCGTCGCGGGGGTGCTGCTCGGCATGTACTACGGTGTCATCAACCCCTATCTCGGCTTCATGGCGGGCTTGAAGGCCTTCACTGCCGCGGTATTGGGCGGCATCGGCAGCATTCCCGGTGCCGTACTGGGCGGCCTGCTGCTCGGCGTGGTGGAAGCGCTCACCGCGGGCTATCTCAGCACCGAGTACAAGGATGTGATGGCGTTCGCCCTGCTCATCTTCGTGTTGCTCTTCATGCCCACCGGCATCCTGGGTCGTCCGGAGGTCGAGAAGGTATGAAAAACCAATCTATGCATGCCCTCGTGCTGCTGTTCATGACCATCACTGGCATTCTCGGCCGTCCGGAAGTGGAGAAAGTCTGATGAAACGTCAATTTATCCATGCCTGCATCGCCAGCCTGGTGCTGCTGGTGCTCTCCTTCTGGCTGCTCGGCTTCAAGCTGGAGACCGATGGCTCCCGCCTGCTGGTGGTGAGCCGCCTCGATGTGTCGCTGGCCTGGCTGCTGGGGGGCGCCACCATCGTCTTCTGGTTCCAGATGCTGCGCGGCCAGATAAGCCGGCTGTTCCAGGCTTCCATCAGCGGCTTCTCCGTCGGCTTCACCAAGCTGGTGCTGCCAAGCCCCGAAGAGGCCCCCAAGCTCTATAACCTCACCGCCGTGCTGGTGCTGCTGTTTGCGGTGAGCTGGCCCTTCATGGCCTCTCGCGGCGCCATCGATCTGGCCACCCTCACCCTGATTTACATCATGCTGGGGCTGGGACTGAACGTGGTGGTGGGCCTCGCCGGTCTGCTCGACCTCGGCTACGTCGGCTTCTATGCGGTCGGCGCCTACAGCTACGCCCTGCTCAACACCTACTTCGGTCTGAGCTTCTGGGAGTGTCTGCCCATCGCCGGTCTGCTGGCGGCCACCTTCGGCTTCCTGCTCGGGTTCCCGGTGCTGCGGCTGCGGGGGGACTACCTGGCCATCGTCACCCTGGGCTTTGGCGAGATCATCCGCATCCTGCTCAACAACATGACCACCCTGACCGGCGGTCCGAACGGGATCTCCGGCATTCCGAAACCGACTCTGGGGGGGCTCGAGTTCAACCGCACCGTCAAGGACGGGGGCTTTGGCACCTTCCACGACTTCTTCGGCATCGCCTACAACGCCAACCACAAGGTGATCTTCCTCTACCTGATGGCCCTGGTGCTGGTAGTGGCGACCCTGTTCGTCATCAACCGCCTGCTGCGCATGCCGCTCGGCCGTGCCTGGGAGGCGCTGCGGGAAGACGAGATCGCCTGTAAGTCCCTGGGGCTCAACCCCACCATCATCAAGCTGACCGCCTTCACCATAGGCGCCTGCTTCGCGGGCTTTGCCGGCAGTTTCTTCGCCTCCCGCCAGGGCTTCATTAGCCCGGAATCCTTCGTCTTCATCGAGTCGGCCATCGTCCTTGCGATTGTAGTGCTGGGGGGCATGGGATCCCAGATCGGGGTGGTGCTGGCTGCCATCGTGATGACGGTGCTGCCGGAGCTCGCCCGCGAGTTCAACGAATATCGCATGCTGATGTTCGGTCTCTTGATGGTATTCATGATGATCTGGCGGCCGCAGGGACTGCTGCCCATGAGTCGACCCCATATGGAGCTGCGTAAATGAGCAACAATCAACCATTGTTGGATGTCTCAGATCTGTCGATGCGCTTTGGCGGCCTGCTCGCGGTCAACGGCGTCAAGCTGGATGTGGAAAAGGGGGAGGTGATCTCCATCATCGGCCCCAACGGGGCGGGCAAGACCACCATCTTCAACTGCCTGACCGGCTTCTATCGCCCGAGTGGCGGTGTCATTCGCTACAAGGGTGAGGAGATCCAGGGGCTGCCCGGCCACCTCATCGCCCGCAAGGGCATTGTGCGGACTTTCCAGCACGTGCGCCTGTTCAAGGAGATGACAGCGGTGGAAAACCTGCTGGTGGCCCAGCACAGGCATCTCAATACCGGCTTCATCGCCGGCCTGTTCAAGACCCCCTCCTTCCGCCGTGCCGAGAAAGAGGGGCTGGAGCAGTCCGCCTTCTGGCTGGAAAAGGTGGGCCTCAAGGATCTCGCCAACCGCGCCGCGGGGAACCTGGCTTACGGCCAGCAGCGCCGCCTCGAGATCGCCCGCTGCATGGCGACCCGGCCCGAACTGCTGATGCTGGATGAACCGGCCGCAGGCCTCAACCCCAAGGAGACCGACGAGCTCAACGAGCTCATCTCCAACCTGAGGGACGAGTTCGGGGTCTCGGTGCTGCTGATCGAGCACGATATGAAGCTGGTGATGGAGATCTCCAACCGCATCTTCGTGGTCAACCAGGGCACCCCGCTGGCCCACGGCAAACCGGACGAAATCCGCAGCAATCCGGCGGTGATCAAGGCCTATCTGGGCGAGTCGTAAGGACAAAAAGATGTTAGAACTTCGCAACGTATCGACCCACTACGGCAAAATTCAGGCGCTGCACGACGTCAGCGTCGAGGTGAAAGAGGGGGAAATCGTCACCTTGATCGGCGCCAACGGCGCCGGCAAGACCACTCTGCTGATGACCCTGTGTGGCGAGCCCAAGCCCAGCAGCGGTTCCATATGGTTCGAGGGGGAGCAGATAGACTCCCTCACCACCGCCCGCATCATGCGCAAGGACATCGCCGTAGTGCCGGAGGGGCGCCGCATCTTCGCCCGCCTCACGGTGGAGGAGAACCTGCTGATGGGGGCCTTCTTCGTCGACAAGGCGGAGCAGCGCGGCCTGCTGGATCAGATTTTCACCCTGTTCCCCCGCCTGCACGAGCGGCTGGAGCAGCGGGCAGGCACCATGTCCGGCGGCGAGCAGCAGATGCTGGCCATCGGCCGCGCCCTGATGAGCAAGCCGCGCCTGCTGCTGCTGGATGAACCCTCCCTCGGACTGGCACCCATCGTCATCCAGCAGATCTTCGACACCATAGAGCAACTGCGCCAGAAGGGGATGACCATCTTCCTGGTGGAGCAGAACGCGAACCAGGCGCTCAAGCTGGCGGATCGCGGCTATGTGCTGGAGAACGGCCGGGTGGTGCTGCAAGACACGGGAGAGGCCCTGTTGGCCAACCCCGCCGTCCGCCAGGCCTATCTCGGCGGCTGAGGATGCAGCAACCATCGTCACCCTTCCCCTGCCGCGCTCCCCGAGCCCGGCAGGGGAACAGCCCCCCGCCGAGGAGCACATTGTGAGCCGTGCGCGGGCGACGCAGGATCAGCACCACTTCTGGCACGATCCCGCCCTGCCCTTCATCGAGGCGCGGGCGGTGCAGGATGGCCGGCGCGTCTGCTACGACAAGCACAGCCACCCCCACTTCTCCATCGGCGCCATCACCGGCGGCCACAGCCACTACCTCAACCAGCGCAGCCTGCAAGAGGTCGGCCGCGGCAGCCTGGTGCTGATGAACCCGGAAGAGGTGCACGCCTGCAATCCCGTCGCTGACCAGCCCTGGTCCTATCTGATGTTCTACATCGACAACCTCTGGTTGCAGCGCCAGCAGGAGGAGGCCGGGCTCGGCAACGCGTTTCGCCCCTTCGACATGACCGCAAGCCGGGATCCCCTGCTCTACCAGGGGCTCTGCCGGCTTCATCGGCGACTGGTGGAGGAGCCGGATCCCCTGGCTCGCGAAGTGGCCTGCCACCTCTTCAGCCGCCAGCTTCTGGCCAGGCTCACCCCGGCCAAGTGGGATGACCGCCCTCCCCAGCACCTGCAGCGAGCCGCCGAGCTGATGCAGGACGAGAGTGCCTGCGCCCTCACCCTGGCACAGCTGAGTGCGGTGGCCGGGCTTACCCCTTCCCACTTCGTGCGCGCCTTCAGCCGCCACTACGGCATGACGCCCCACGCCTACCTGCTCGATCAGCGCATTCGCCACGCCCGCACCCTGCTGCGCCAGGGGCAGCCCCTGGCGGAAGTGGCCCTTGCCAGCGGTTTTGCCGATCAGGCCCACTTCCAGCGCCAGTTCAAACGCCGGGTGGCAGCCACCCCGGGCCAGTACAGAGCGCAGCTCGTCCCTCAGGACGAGTGCACCAGATAGGCGGCGCTGAGCAGCAGCAAGAGCGCCATGGCCCGATTGAACCAGCGCAATCGGCGAGGAGAGACCAGCCACCCCTGCAATCGGCTGCCCGCATAGGCCCAGCAGGCGATGGAGCCGAGGCAGATCACCAGATAGATGCCGATAAAGAGGGCGATCTGGCTCATGCCGCCCGCGATCCCATAGGCTCCCATCCCCATGCTGGCGGCGAGCCAGGCCTTGGGATTGAGCCACTGCATCAAGGCCCCGTACCAGAAAGCGGGGGGCACGCCCTCCACTTCCTCCACCTCGCCGCTGTCCACCAGCAACTGCCAGGCCATCCAGCCGAGAAAGAGCACGCCGCCCCAGTGAATGGCCCCCAGCGCCACAGGCCAGCGGGACAGGGCGCCGCCAAGACCCAGCCCCATCAGCAGGAGCAGCAGGATGAAGCCGAGGGTGGCCCCTACCACGTGGCGCAGGCTGGCCGTGAAACCGTACCGGGCACCGGTGCCAAGGGCGACCAGATTGACCGGCCCCGGGGAGATGGACATGGCCAGGGCAAACCCGGCCATGGATAACAGCAGACTGAATTCCATGGATGATGCTCGTTCAATTGAGGGAAGCCCGAGCCTACCCGACCCGGACGGCCCGATATTGAAGAAAATTGCGATCCCCTGGATGCCTCCTCCATCGCACACTTAGCGCAAACCGCCGCTTGCGGTAAACTGCCCTTCAACCCTCCATTTTCAGGACATCTCAATGGACCAGTTTGCCCATATCAGCGCCCATGATGCCCACCAGAAGCTGAGCGCAGGCGAAGCCCGTCTCGTGGACATTCGCGATCCCCAATCCTTCGAGACGGCCCACGCGGTCGGCGCCTTCCACCTCACCAACGGCACCCTGGTTCGCTTTATGAACGAGGTGGACTTCGATACCCCTGTCATCGTGATGTGCTATCACGGCAACAGCAGCCAGGGGGCGGCCCAGTACCTGCTGCAACAAGGCTATGACGAGGTCTATAGCCTGGATGGCGGTTTCGAGGCCTGGCGCAGGGAGTTCCCCATCCAGGCGGGGGACGCATGACAGAGGCGGGGCGTTCCTCCTCGACCGGCATGATCCAGCTGCTGGTGCTGGGTGACGCCCGCATGGCCCAGGCGCTGGTGGATTATCTCGCTACCCTGGGCATTCCGTGCGAGCTGACCCAGTCAGAGCTTGGCGTCTCGGTCTGGCTGGCGGACGAACGGCGCCTCGCCCAGGCCCAGCAGGAGGTCAAACGCTTCCTGAGCGAACCCAATCACCCCCGCTACATGGAGGCCTCCTGGCAATCCGGCCATGCCGATGCCCGGATTGACTACAGCAAGGGGATGACGGATCCGGTCACCGATTTCCTCCACCAGGCGGGCCCCCTGACCCTGGTGGTCATCATCGCCTGCCTGGCCATCTACGCTCTGGATGCCATCGGCCTGCCCATCTTCGACGAGCTCGCCTTCCACCCCACCCTGGCCCAGCTCACCGACTGGCAGGCCTGGCGCTACCTCACCCCGGCCTTCATCCACTTCTCGGTGCTGCACCTGGTGTTCAACCTGTTGTGGTGGTGGTATCTCGGTGGCCAGATAGAGCAGCGTCTCGGCAGCGGCAAGCTGTTCATCCTGCTCATCGTCGGGGCAGCCCTGCCCAATATCGCCGAGTTCTTTGCCAGCGGCCCGCGCTTTGGCGGCCTCACCGGGGTGGTCTATGCCCTGCTCGGCTACAGCTGGCTGCGAACCAGGCTGCAACCGGATTGCGGCCTCGCCATGCCGCCAGCCCTGATGGGCTTCATGCTGGTCTGGCTGGTGCTCGGCTTCCTGGACATGCTCGGCACCCCCACCGCCAACATGGCCCATTTGGTCGGCCTGCTGGTCGGCCTTGCCCAGGGCTGGCTGGACAGACACCACAGGCCGGGGTGAGGCCTGGTTGTCGGCAACTGCTCGGCAACCAAAGCGACCACCAACATGCTCACCTGGCAGACCTGCTGGTCGGCCTTGCCCAGGGCTGGCTGGACAGGCACCACAGGCCGGGGTGAGGCCTGGTTGTCGGCAACGGCTCGGCAACCATAGCGACCGCCAACATGGCTCACCTGGCGGGCCTGCTCGGCCTTGCCCAGGGCTGGCTGGACAGGCACCACAGGGCGGGGTGAAGCCTGGTTGCCGGCAACGGCTCGGCAACCAAAGCGACCGCCAACATGGCTCACCTGGCAGGCCTGCTGGTCGGCCTTGCCCAGGGCTGGCTGGACAGGCACCACAGGCCAGCCTGAGCCGATTTGCCATAAAAAAACGCCGCCCCAAGGGGCGCAATGCTGATCAGTTAAGGATCCATTGACCGATCCTTCTGCTGTAGGACAATCCGGAACCAATCACTGGTTCCGGATTTTTTTATGTCTATTGCAAACGATCTGAACGATGTTGTTGAGGCATCTGGCGACATGCTGGCTCGG
>NZ_JAGKRI010000152.1:0-359 GCF_017939255.1 Aeromonas sp. Prich7-2 | reverse complement strand
AAGGTAAGAACCTTGAAACAGCATCCACGCAAGAACAAAACGGCCATCAACATCGAATACATGAAAGCCAGCATCCGGGCCAAGGTGGAGCACCCATTTCGCATCATCAAGCGACAGTTCGGCTTCGTGAAAGCCAGATACAAGGGATTGCTGAAAAACGATAACCAACTGGCGATGTTATTCACGCTGGCCAACCTGTTTCGGGTGGACCAGATGATACGTCAGTGGGAGAGATCTCACTAAAAACTGGGGATAACGCCTTAAATGGCGAAGAAACGGTCTAAATAGGCTGATTCAAGGCATTTACGGGAGAAAAAATCGGCTCAAACATGAAGAAATGAAATGACTGAGTCAGCCGA
>NZ_JAGKRI010000151.1:0-3634 GCF_017939255.1 Aeromonas sp. Prich7-2 | reverse complement strand
TGCCGAAACCTCCCCGCGAACGGCCAAGGGCTTGATTCATTGAGGTGTTTTTTTACGTGCACCGGCAGCATCTTTGGATGCTCTGACATTGGAGCCGTCCAGGCACCACAGGTCGAAATCGATGAGCCCTTCTTCATTGAGCTTGATTTGCAGCGCTTCCAGAATGGCATCAATCCGGCCTGCATCCTGCCAACGCCGGAAGGTGTTGTAGACCGAATTCCATGGTCCGAAACGTTCTGGAAGGTCTCGCCAAGGAGCTCCGGTGTGGAGTATCCAGAGAATGCCATCGAGCACTTGGCGCGGTTCACGGGTAGGGCGCCCGATCAGGCTTCGAGAAGGAAACTGGGGCTCGATAAGCCCCCATTGTGCATCAGTCAGCTGATAACGGCGGGACACGGAATGGATCTTAAGCTGTTGAGAAGATGTGAGATTATATCTTCATCACTTTAAGAACACAGCCTAGGGCTCACAAAACCGCTCGCCAGCAGGAACAACTGGCCAGGCTGTGGCACAATATGAGGCATTGTTAGCAATGGAGGCTGCCTCAGCCATGTCGATGGATCGCCTGTTTGGCAAGATCAAGCAACTGCCCACAATTCCGAAACTGCTGCACGAGCTGATGCAGAGTTTCAACGACGAGAATGCCCGCATCGACGAGATCGCGGCCAAGATCGCCATGGACCAGGTGATCAGCGTCAAGGTACTGCGGATGGCCAACTCCGCTGCCCTGCGCCGTGGCAATGAAATCACCTCCATCGAACAGGCGGTGATCCGCCTCGGTTTCAACCGTCTGCGCTCCGTGGTGGTCGCCTCCGGCATCATCAGCAGCTTCAAGGCCCCTCCCGGCTTTGACAAGCTCCACTTCTGGACCCAGACCTTCCAGGTCGCCACCATTGCCCGCACCCTGGCACAGCAGACCACCTCGGTGGATCCCGAGACCGCCTTCACCTGCGCCCTCATTCACAACATTGGCGAGCTGCTGATCCAGAGCACCCTGCCGGAAGAGGCGGGGCTCATCAATCTGGCCATCGAGAAAGGCAGCAGCCGGGTCGATGCCCAGCGGGAGATGCTGGGTTACGACTATGCCCAGCTCGGCGCAGAGCTGGCGCGGCGCTGGAACCTGTCGCCCGCCTTCGTGGATGCCATCGCCCAGCAGCTCGACCCCCTCTCCCACGATCCGGTCAGCAAGGAGGCCGTGCTCATCCGGCTCGCCGTCTTCGTCTCCTTTGCCTGGCAGGCCGGCGTACCGGCACAGGCCATCATCGCCCGTTTCCCCAGAACCCTGGCTGACCAGCTGGGGCTGGATCCCGCCAGCCTGGCGGATCAGCTGGAGCAGCTGCACGAACAGGGCAACGCCCTGGCCGATTTGCTGACCCAGTAGATGTACAACGGCCGATCAGCAGGAGCCGGATCCCCGTCTCATTCTGGCGGATCAGCTCGAACAGCTGCACGAACAGGGCAACGCCCTGGCCGATTTGCTGACCCAATCGCGTCACGGCAGACCGCCCAGCCAAGCCGGAAGCACCGTCTCATTCTGGCCGGTCGTCACATACACACGCCCATGGACGGGATAAGATGGCCTGCGCCCATCCCCCATTCCTGAGCCTCTCTGACACAGTAGATACCATGACCCATCCCTTCCTGTTTCACCCCCAGGCGGCACCCTGGTTCAAAGAGAGTGCCGACACCCTGCAGCTCACCCTGTTCAGCGAGCTGGACGCCCCCATCCGCGAGGTGTGGCTGCGCCACGAGCCGGACAACGAGGAGTATCTGGTCGCCATGACGCCGGTCGCCACCCGGGACAGGCTTCAGGTCTGGCAGGTCGAACTGCCGCTGGCCAGGGGGCAGGAGATCCACCTCTACTGCTTCAAGTGCCTCACCGACGAGGAGCAGTGGTGGCTGCACGGGGCAGGCGTCAGCGCCGCCATGCCGCCGCGGGAGCAGCATTTCCGCTTCAACAGCCATCACCAGCCCCCGGCCTGGGTGCAGGATCAGGTGTTCTACCAGATCTTCCCCGACCGCTTCTGCAACGGTGACCCGTCGCTGAGCGTCAAGCATCACGAGTACGAGTACAGGGGCAAAGCGGTCATCAGCAAGGCCTGGGGCGAGCCGGTCAGCCGCCACGAAGAGGGGCACGGCGCCTGTGAATTCTACGGCGGGGATCTGGCGGGCATCGACGCCAAGCTGCACTACCTGCAATCCCTGGGGGTGACGGCGCTCTACCTCAACCCCATCTTCGATTCGCCGAGCAACCACAAGTACGACACCCAGGACTACTTCAAGGTGGATGCGCACCTCGGTACCAATGCCCAGTTTGCCGAGCTGACCCGCAACCTGCACCAGCGCGGCATGAGGATCATCCTGGATGCGGTGGTCAACCACACCTCCACCGAGCACCCCTGGTTCTGCCCACCGCTGGGCGCCCAGAGCAACCCGGACTCCCCCTGGCGCAGCTTCTACACCTTCGATCAGGAAGGGGATTATGTTAGCTGGAAAGGGATCCGCAGCCTGCCCAAGCTGGATTTCTCAAGTGAACAGGTGCAGGACGCCGTTTATCGGGCAGACAACGCCATTCTGCGCTACTGGATGCGCGCCCCCTACCAGATCGATGGCTGGCGCTTCGACGTCATCCACATGCTGGGGGAGCGGGGCACTGCCGAGGGCAATCGCGGCCATGTGCGCGCCATTCGCGGCGCGGTGAAGCAGGAGAATCCGGACGCCTACGTGCTGGGCGAGCACTTCTTCGAGGCGAGCCAGTGGCTGCAGGGGGATCAAGAGGACGGCGCCATGAACTACTACGGCTTCGCCCACCCCATCCGCGCCTTCCTGGCGGGGCAGGACATCGCCTATCACCCCATCAAGATCAGCGCCACCGAGCTGGATCACTGGCTCAAGCTGGCGCGGGCCCATATTCCGTTCAAGAACCAGCTGGCCCAGTTCAACCTGCTGGACAGCCACGACACCGCCCGCTTCCTGCACCTGCTGGGAGAAGACAAGCAGCGGATGCGACTCGCCGCCACCCTGCTCATCACCTACATCGGCGTGCCCTCCATCTACTACGGCGACGAGGTGGGGCTCTCCGGCGGCAACGACCCGGACTGCCGCCGCTGCTTCCCCTGGGATACCACCGACTGGGATCACGTGCTGCACGACCACTATCGCCGCCTGATCCAGCTGCGCCGCCAGCGCCCGGCCCTGCGCCGGGGAGACATCCAGACCCTCTACGCCGGCCCTCACAGCTATGTGTTCGCCCGTACCCTGCAAAGCGATCAGGTGGTGGTCGCCTGCAACCGCCACCCCACGGAGCCGCGCACCATCAGCCTGCCCCTGTGGCAGACCGCCAGCCCCGCCAGCCGCTTCACCGACGCCTTCAACGGCGACAAGTTCGAGGTGGTGCAGGGGGAGGTGCAGCTCACCATCCCGGCCAACTCGGCCAGGGTACTGCTGTCGAGCTAGGGATAGCGGCAATAGAAAACCGGCGCTCGGGGCGTAATGCCGATCAGTTAAGGATCCATTGACCGATCCTCAGGCTGTGTAAGAATCCGAAACTCCTTGTTGGGTTTCGGATTTTTTTATGCGTATCGACCAAGCTCTCGACTTCATTCACGCCTGTCCTCCCGGAAAGTTTGAGTCC